>JAEZRL010000372.1 GCA_023440945.1 Bacteroidota bacterium | reverse complement strand
CATCACGGTTGATAGCAACACCTTCATACGTTTCCCATTTATCCGGAAAACCTATTTTATTAACGATTGCAGTTAATTTTTCCATTGCTTTTTGTTTGGTTGAATCGCTCATCCAATCCAAACCATTGATACGGTCAGCAAAAGTTTTTTGTACATTCTTTACCATGGTTAACATGCGTTCTTTGGCTTCATCTGTAAAATATTTTTTTACATATAATTGACCAAGCAATTCACCCAGTTGATTATCTACCATACCACTCATTCTTTGCCAACGTGGTGCAATTTGTTTTTGACCGGTTAGAACTTGTGTAAACTGAAACTGCCTGTTTACAAAATCACCGCTCAAATAAGGTGCAGCGTTTTTTATAACAGCCCATTGCAGATAAGCTTTCCATGTATCAACTGGAACAGCGCTGAATAATGCATCTGCTGTTTTAAAGAAAGTTGGATTGTTTACCAAAATGCTATCAGCACTCGTAACTTTCATTTCAGCCATTAATGATTTCCAATCAAAACCTGGAGTTGTTTTGCTAAAATCTGCGACGGCGAATTTGTTATAGGTTTTTTGTGGATCACGCATTTCAACACGGCTCATTTGTGCTTTTGCCAAACCGGTTTCCAAAGCCATGATAGCATTTGCTTTCTTTTCTGCTGTAGCTGCATCATCGCCTACCAGTTTGAACATGTCCGTTACATAACTCACATAAGCTGCACGAACTGCTTTGCTGCGAGAATCATCTTTCAAATAATAATCACGGTCGGGTAGGGAAGTACCGCCCTGGCTTAAACCGGGAATATATTCATTCACATTCTTATCGTCCTGTCCAACATAAAATCCAAACAAAAGTCCGCCAATCCCTTTTGTGCGGAGCGTTGCCATTTCATGCAGAACTTCATCTTTTATAGTAAGTGAAGCAAGTCTTTCCAATTCAGGTTTGATCGGCGTAAATCCTGCTTTCTCAATCGCTGCACTATCCATTGCACTTGCATACAGATCGCCAACACGTTGTTCTACAGAACCTTTTGCAGCATTTTTGTTAGTCGCTGCTTCTTCGGCAAGTAATTTTAATCTTTCTAAACTTGTTTGACGCAACACATCAAAGCTTCCCCAACGGGTTTTAGAGGCGGGAACAGGATTGTTTTTTAACCATGCACCATTTGCGTAGAGGTAGAAATTATCACCAGGCTTAACACTCAGGTTCATATTTTCCCTGTCAATATATTTCATAGAGCTTTTGCCTTTTTGCGCCATTGAATCGTTTTGTGTAAGCAGGCACATGCCCGGCAAAAGGGCATACAACAATATTCGCTTCATTCGTTTTAAAAAGTTTGGTAGCAAATGTATGTACTGGCTGTCCTTTTTGTTCTAATTTTTATTTAAAAAAGGAATAGAAGACTTTTATTAACGTCCTTAGTTGTTTTTCAGCCATTTTACTTCTACTAAGTCTGACAATAATTAAGAAATAAGTTTTGATGAAATACAGAGTTGAAGGAAGTGGCTGAAAAAGATTATAAAATAAAAAAACCCATTGAAGATCAATGAGTCATTTTATGTTAGTGACCTCGTCAGGATTCAAACCTGAAACCTTTTGATCCGTAGTCAAATGCTCTATTCAGTTGAGCTACGAGGCCGTTTTGGGGTTGCAAATATAGAAAATTAATGATAATAGCCAAATGTATCCTTATATCTTTTCAGCTTACAGGTTTAACTTCATATACTGCACTAAAAAGATAAACCATTCCTGTTTTTATTTCTGTGCAACGATATCTTTTTCTTAGCTTTTCTTCCCGCTTAAAAACTCTTCCGTCTTTTGTAACAAATAAAGTTCCCGGCTTTAATTCTTCAATCAGATATAGATCCTTTTTGTTTGAATTATAATTACGTAAAACCCGCATCAGGTCTTCCTCTGCGCAACTGCTTGCTGCCGGATTTTGTAACGATTTTTGTAAAGCCTGTGTTATATCCGCCGGAAAAATCTGTTGTTGAACAAAAGAATGCAACAACTCTCCATACAATTGTTTCCATTCTTTTCCATGCGCTGCCACTTTATGCCCGTATTTTTCAAAAGTTAACAGGTGAGCAAGTTCATGCAGAAGTGTTATTAAGAAAGCATATTTATTTAAATTTCCGTTTACACTTATTCTGTGGTTTTTGCCACGAATAGCATTTCTATAATCACCCAAAACACTTGCTCTTTCTCTCGTTACCGTTAAATGAACCTTATAGTGGTGCAGGTATTTTACGACCAGATCGTAAGTATTTGCAGGTAAAAAATCTGCAAGTGTGTGCATCGGTTTCTCAATGGCCATTTCCTTTCCTATTCAGTCTGAATACAGTTTGCAATTCGAAAACAGTGTAGATAACATACACACCCATACTGATTATCACTGCATAAACACTTCTGCTTTCACCTGCAAGAAACATATAGATAAAAACAGCAATAGCAATAACAAAAAATTTGATAATTGTTGCACCCATCACGCTGCGCACAAATACATTTGGATTTGTATTTTTTATTGCTTTGGAATGCATTGAAGTGGATAGTATAGTGATGATAAATAAGATAAGATTAGCGCCTAAAATAACATCTGCATCAATGTTTTTAACAGCGAACCTGTTTTTAAACATAATGCATAAAGAATTGATAATAACAAAGATTAAAATGACAGGAAGATAAATTCTTGCGCCTTTTGGTTTGTGCATGTTATTTATTTGATGTATCTTTTATTGCCTTTATTATCATACTGATAACTACCGCCAAAGGTAATAACCAAACAAATAACGGGAAGCTAAGTTTTAGCCATCTGTCAGCTAAAACACCTATATATACGGCAATAGCAAGGCTCACTATTAATTGAGCAGCCATGCCGGCATATTGAATTAACAAACGATTATTCTGCGGCCGCTTTTCTTTCATCTTTATCCTTCATCATATCAACTACCTGTGTTGAAGATGATTTCATGGTACATCTCCCATTAAAAGTAATGGAAGGTTCCATCATGATTTTGGAAGCTGTAATGTCGCCTCTTACTTCAGCACGGTCTTTCAGGCTAAGTAATCCTTCAATAATTAGATTACCCTGTACTTTTCCGCTGATAACAGTTTCGGCTGCAGTAATGTTTCCTTCGATAAAACCCTGCGGACCAATTATGACTTTGGCAGAACTGATTATGTTGCCAACCATTTTACCATCCATTACAATATCTGCATCTGTTTTTATTTCGCCGTTAATGGTTACACCGGAACAAATAGTACTTGTTCTGCCTGGTACAGACGGGACTTCAACTGAAACGGGTTCAGAAAACTTCGATTTGGTGTTAAACATAAACATAGGGTTTTAATAATGATAATAAATTGTTTCTGTTTTAGTGAACAGTAATGTTATAAACTTATTTCCTGTTAGCCCTTGTTGAAGTCCTTTCAAATTATTCGCCGGATGCTTTTCTACTATGTTCTTTTATCATTTCCACTACCTGGGTAGAAGAAGATGCGTTCATAACACATTTGCCGTTAAAGGTAACCGTAGGCTCCATCATAATTTTGCCGGCGGTTATATCACCTCTTATTTCTGCTTTGTCTTTAAGGTTCAACAGGTCTTTTATGGATAAACTACCGGTTACTTTACCGGTAACCTCGCTTTGAAAAGCATTTACATTGCCTTCGATAAAGCCGGAAGAACCGATAACAACTTTTGCAGTGCTGTTAATGGTGCCTATCAGCTTTCCATCAATGCGCATGTCTGCATCGGTATTAATGTCTCCGGTAATTGTAATTCCGGTGCCAATAATACTGGTTTTTCCTGAGCCGGCAAGCTCTGAGAGGTTGGATTTTTGGGTAAACATAAGTATTGGTTTTTAATCGTTGGAAATATCGGGTTTTGGTACATTTATAACGGCTGTATCTCTTTTATCCGGCGCATCTCCTGTAAGCACTTTTCTTATGTCGTTCAAATATTGATCCTTGTATTGAAGTGCTCTTTCCAGCGAGTCCGTTCGTATTTTCAGTTCCTGTAATTCTGTTCTGCTTTCTCTTCTGCCATAACCAGGTATGTAATATTTCAATGGCGTAAGCACAAACAAAGCGATCGTTAATCCTACCAAAAAAACAAATATAGTACTTAAGCCTATATATACACTAAGTCTGGATAACTTAAAGGTAACCACTTCCTCATAATTATCATCATTCATTATCACCAGCCGGTAACGGTTATGCAGCCGTTTAAAGGTTGAATTATTCTCCACTTTTGCCATTCACTAAAAAGTTTCATTCAAAATAAAGATACAACTTGCACTGTTGCTACAACAGGCAATATAAAATAACTGTATTTTTAAAATAATTTTCCTGTTTTTCAGTTTATATGTTAAGTGTTTTTGCATGAAGTATTTATTAAATTTTTTTTTAACTGCTGTTGTTTTACACCTTGTTATACCCGTTATTGCCCAACCCGGAACACATATAGAACTGGATAAACCAAAGAAATATGAAAACAGGAAACTGGGCTCTGAAAAAACAGGTGATAAAAAGATAAGAACAGGGAAACGTATCTACCAGGATATAATTACCCATTACAATTATTATTTCAATGCTAACAATCGTTTGAACGAGGTAGTAGAAAATGCTAAATCTTCTTTTAAAGACGATTACACACAGCTTCTTCCTTTCTATAATTACTCACTCGAAAATACCGCTCAATCAAGTTCTGATATTGATTCGATCATCTACAAATGCACTGCAGGAATTTTATTGCATGATCTCAGGAACGATTGGATTGATAATTTATACATGATTCTTGGCAGAGCTTATTTTTATCGTAAAGATTTCGATTCTGCTGCCGCGGTTTTTCAATATGTTAATTATGCTTTTTCACCAAAAGATGATGGTTACGATATTCCTATTGGAAGCAATGTGAGCAATACAAATGGTATTTTCACCATCGCTACAAAAGAGAAGAATGGTCTCATTTCACATACGCCAAGTCGCAATAATTCTTTTTTATGGCTTGCACGTACTTATATGGAAATGCAAAGACCAGAAATTGCAGCAGGCATTTTAGAAATACTTCGCCACGATCCTAATTATCCTCAAAGATTACAGAACGATCTGCAGGAAACACTGGCTTACTGGTACTACAAACAAAAAGTTTATGATAGCTCTGCCTGGCATTTAACAAAAGCACTTGATAATGCGGGTAATCAATTTGAAAAAGCAAGATGGGAATTTTTGATTGCGCAAATGTATCAACTTGCTAACGACAGCACACAAGCTGTTGCGTTTTATAACCGTAGTGCAGCACATACACCTGATCCCGTAATGGAAGTTTATGCGAATCTTAATAGCATCGGCATCAGCAGTGGTGATAAAGAAACCATTTTGCAGCAAAAGCTCAACAATCTTTTAAAGCTCGCCAAAAAAGATAAGTATGTTTCTTACAGAGATATTATTTATTACGCAGCAGCCAAAGTTGAACTGGAGAGAGGAAACTTAGATGGAGCAAAAGAATTATTGAATAAGAGCATTAAATACAGTGTAGATAACACCGATCAAAAAACCGCTTCTTTTGTTTTACTGGCAGACATTAATTATGATAACAGAGATTTTCAGCAGGCGTATAATTATTATGATAGCGCATCAACAGGCAGTTTAAAAGATTCTGCAGAATTGGAAAGAGTTACATTTCGTCATACAGCTTTACAAAATATAGTAAATGGATTATACACGATCAACAGGGAAGATAGTTTACAACAGATAGCTGCGCTGCCGACGGCGCAGCGTGAAGCTGTTGTGAAAAAAGTTTTAAAACAACTGCGCAAACAACAAGGTTTGAAAGAGGATGCAAACGATTCTGATAACAACAGCATTAATCCTGCTGTTCAGTTAAATGCGCCTGCCGATCTGTTTTCTTCATCAGCAACCTCTTCTTCTTCTTCAAAAGGTGATTGGTATTTTAATAATACAGGGTTAAAAGCTACAGGTTTTACTGAGTTCAGGCAAAAATGGGGAAACAGGCCAAATGTTGATAACTGGCGAAGACAATCAGATGTTCAAAAAATTGCGCAGGCAAAAACGCCCCAGCAAAACAGGATGGACAGCATGATGCAAAATGCGAATGGAATAAATCCGCAAGATGCGGCGGACGCCGTTCTTACACTTGAAAACCTGGAAAACAATTTACCTCTAACTGAAGAAAAACTGCAAACATCAAATGATGTAATTGCAAGGTCAATGCTTAGCAATGCAGAAACTTTGCAGAATCAACTGGAGAATTATCCTGCAGCCGTTGAAATCTATGAAGAGCTGGATCGTCGTTTCAACAACAACAAGTACCAAGAACAATATTTATTCAACCTATATTATTGTTATAATAAACTGGGTAATGCAGGCAAAGCAGATTCTTGTCTGGCTTTATTGAAAAAAGATTACAGCAACGGAGAGTGGACGAAAAAATTAAGCCCAACCTCAAGCATTCCTGTTACAAGCGATAAAAATCCTGCAACGAAAGAATATGAACACATTTATAATTTGTTCCTGAGCGGTGATTTTGAAAAAGCAAAAGAAGAGAAAGCAAAGGCAGATAGTATTTACGGAAACAGTTACTGGACGCCACAGTTGTTGTTCATCGAATCAATTTATTATGTTACAACAAAACAGGATAGCACTGCAATTAATAAGCTGAATGATATTGCAGAAAGATATGCCGAGAGTCCTTTAGCCGAACGTGCAAAAATAATGGTTGATGTTTTAAGACGAAGAACTGAAATTGAAAATTATCTTACCAATCTGCAGATAACACGTGCCGAAGATGAACCAACACATATCGTTGATTTAAGCAAGCCTGAGCTTTCCGTTAAACCGGTAGAAGTAAAAAGAGATTCTATTATTTCAAAACCAGTTACAAATGTTCCGGTGCGTGTTGATACTTCACACGCCGCACCTGTTACGGTAAAAACTTTCACATTCAATCCTTCACAACCACAATATGTGCTCGTATTAATGGATAGTGTCGCACCTGTTTATGCGAATGAAGCAAAGAATGCTTTCAACCGTTTTAACCGTGAAAATTTTTACAATCAAAAAATTGATATCACTTCTGTAAAACTAGATGATCGCTACAACCTTGTGTTGATGGGTCCGTTCAGTGATGCTATTGGTGCAGTTGATTATGTAGATAAAGCACGGCCTGTTACAAATGGCAGAATTCTTCCATGGTTAACACCTAACAAATACAGTTATTCGATCATCAGCGAAGAAAATCTTGATTTGCTAAAAGATAATAAAGATGTAGAAGGTTACAAAGCGCTTCTAAAAAAAGTGATGCCGGATAAATTTTAGAGCAATTATTATTGAGCCGGCTTTTGTACTGCTAGGATACTTCGTTGTGTCACTCACTTATACGTTCGGTTTTTTATAGAACAATAGAGGATGCTAGTTAAAAGAATTTGGAAGCCTTCAAAAGCAGCAACTGCCATAATTTCCGTTTGTTCTTTTGGATGAAAACAGCACTTTTTGTTATCCTTCCATACCTGTTCTATACCTGCTTTGGTCTTACTTTGTTCTTGACAAAAAATTCCTCTGTTTTTTGTCCTTTTGGGTATGATTTGTCAAAATTGCAGTTTCCATCCAATCTATCTGGAGTATTGGTAATACATAATGATCCCCTCACTTATCCTCAAATCCAAAGTTTCCCAATTACTTTTGCGTCTTATGCCCGCATTACAATTTCAGCTACAAGCACATGATACAAACAGCAAGGCAAGAGCCGGAACAATTACAACCGATCATGGCGATATCCAAACGCCCATCTTTATGCCCGTTGGTACGGCAGGAAGTGTGAAGGCGGTTACCCAACAGCAATTAAAGGAAGAGATAAAAGCGCAGATCATCTTAGGCAATACCTATCATTTATATTTACGCCCGGGCACACATGTGCTCGAAGCTGCGGGCGGTTTGCAGCAATTTACCGCATGGGATAAACCTATTCTTACAGATAGTGGCGGCTACCAGGTTTTTTCTTTGGCAGAAAATCGTAAAATAACCGAAGAAGGCACCTTGTTTCAATCGCATATTGATGGCAGCAGGCATCTTTTTACACCCGAAAATGTAATGGATATTCAGCGCAGTATAGGCGGCGATATCATCATGGCTTTTGATGAATGCCCGCCTTATCCCAGCGAATACGTTTACGCCAAAAAAAGCATGGAGCTTACACATCGCTGGCTTGACAGGTGTTTTACGCAATTCAATTCTACTCCGGATAAATATGGCTACACACAAAACCTGTTTCCTATTGTACAGGGTAGTGTATTCAAAGACCTCCGTATCGCTTCCTGTGAATATGCTGCGTCAAAAAATGCTACCGGTAATGCCATAGGCGGTTTGAGCGTTGGCGAATCGGAAGAGATGATGTACGAGTTTACAGAATTGTGTTGTGATCATCTCCCTGCCAATAAACCCCGTTACCTTATGGGCGTTGGCACACCATGGAATATCCTGGAAGGAATAAGTTTGGGTATTGATATGTTTGATTGTGTAATGCCTACCAGGAATGGGCGCAATGGCATGTTGTTTACTACGCAAGGCGTAATTAATATCCGGAATAAAAAGTGGCAGACCGATTTTTCACCTATTGATCCGGGTTTGCCAAACCAAACCAGCCAGTATTATACAAAAGCTTACCTCCGCCATTTATTTGTGGCTAATGAGATACTTGCCCTTCAAATTGCAAGTATTCAAAATTTATCTTTCTATTTGTGGCTTGTAACCGAAGCACGAAAGCGCATTATTGAAGGCGATTTCAGCAGTTGGAAGAAGATAACGACAGATATTATTAAACAACGTTTGTAAAGTTTTCTTTCACAATAACGCAACAACTTTTAAATTACTTTTGGCACTTATCAATTAATTATCCGTTAGGGTTTATGAAGAAATTAGACTGGTATATCATCAAAAGTTTTCTTACCACTTTCTTCTTTGCCATTTTCTTATTTACGGTTATTGCCGTTGTTGTGGATGTAAGCGAAAAAACCGATGATTTTGTAAAATCAGGGTGGAGTTTTTCGCAGATCGTACTCGATTATTATGCAGGTTTTGTTCCGCATATCATTGCTTTATTGTTTCCTTTGTTTGTTTTTATAGCAGTGATTTTTTTTACTTCAAAATTGGCAGGACGAAGCGAGATAATCGCCATTCTCGCCAGCGGTACAACATTTGGCCGGTTAATGCGTCCTTACTTTATTGCAGGGTTATTTTTAGCCGGACTTTTATGGTATGCTAACCAGTTTGTGATACCGAAAGCAGAAGTAAAGCGTACTTTTTTTGAAGATAAATATGTGAATGCTAACTCAAGTTATAATGCCACTTTTCATTTAAATCCGGATATTTATTTTAAAATTGATTCCTTCACTTATGCAGGCGTAAAGAATTATGATACTTCTTTTAAAAGCGGTGGTCCTTTTTTTATGGATCGTGTGATAGATAATAATCTTGTTTATAATTTGAGAGCCACTTCGCTCCATTGGGATACTGCAGTAAATAAATGGCGTTTGGATAATGCTTTTGAGAGAACGATCAATGGATTGAAAGAGAGCGTAAAAACCACGCCTTCTCTTGTAATGAATTTTAATTTCAAACCTTTTGATCTTAGTCGTGATGAATATGCGAAAGATAAATTAACCACGCCTGAACTAAATCATTTTATCAAACTCGAAGAACTACGTGGTACCGAAGGCTTGAATACGTTAAAAATTGAACGTTATCGTCGTGATGCCACACCTGTTGCCGTTCTTATTCTTACAATGATCGGCGCTATCGTTGCAAGTCGTAAAGTTCGTGGTGGCAGCGGAATGCATTTGGCCATTGGTTTTATCACCGCAGCTATATTTATTTTGATGGATCGTTTCTCCACCATCTTCTCTACAAAAGGAAATCTTCCACCGCTTATCGCTGCCTGGATACCTAACATCGTTTTTATTTTCGTGGCTTATTACATTTATAAAAAAGCACCAAAGTGATAATAACACAGATTAGCCGGACGAATAGAAGGATTAGCTGATCATTTTATCATGCGCATAAAGATAAGGAATGAGAAAAGCGGCTAGCAGACCAATAATAGTTTGCGTACCTACAACCAAAACTCTGAACTCAAAAGGAACCGGTCCTATCACAGAAATGCGCAGAATGATGCCGAGATAAATTATACTGAGCGTTATAAGCAAAACAATAATACGATAAAATGTAATTCCTTTATTGAGATAATGAACAAAAAGATAAAACACAATGCCACAAGTAACAGATAAAAGAATGGAGCCAAAAACGATTACCGTTATGTCAATGCCGTTAAAGGCAGAAAAATCAGTTGCATAACGATAAATAATCATAAAAAAGAGGTTAAGAACGGCACTTGTTATACCTGCAAATAAACCGCTTAATACACCTCTGGAAAGATCGGTTTGCTGATAGTCATAATTCATACAATTAATGTTTTGAATGATGAGCAAAAAGAAAATGTATGCTGATTATAACAATAAAACAAAGCTTAGAAGTCGGTGCCTGTGCATCAGATTCATGAGATGACCTTAAAGTTATACTTTTCCAGGAAGCTTTGCAAGCAGAACAGTAGAAAACGGTTACATTTTCAAATACTGGCATTTTATTGGTTTCTACCACAAAGAGTCAAATTTCTCACCTTATTCTTATGATTTTTATTACAAATAGTATGGATAAATCAAATAGTATGAAACCAATTTTGTTTACCTGTTTCTTCCTGTTTTCTGTTTTTATTTCAAATGCGCAAACTTTACCTGTAGCAAGAAATTATCAACCGTCTTATGATAAAAACATCAGAACATTGAGCGGTGAACCGGGAAAGAATTACTGGCAAAACACAGCTCATTATACAATTGATGTAAGCTTTTCTCCTGCAACAAGAATTGTTGCAGGGACGGAAGAAATTGTTTACACGAATAATAGTCCGGATACGCTTGATGAAATTTGGTTCAAACTTTATCCGAACTATTACGAGAAAGGAGCGCAGCGTGACACACGTATAAAAAAAAGTGATGTTAGCGATGGTGTAAAAATTCAATCTTTAAAAGTAAACAATACAGAAAGCAATACAGATTCGCTTAATATTTTTGGAACGAATATGCGGATGAATGTTCCGGCACTTTTGCCGCAACAGCAGATAAAATTGAATATACAATTTTCTTATGTGCTAAACCTTACATCACATCAACGTACAGGAATGGTGGATGATAGCTCTGCATTTATCGCTTACTTTTTTCCACGTATTGCTGTTTATGATGATATTGATGGCTGGAATAAAATTCCTTACACCGGCACGCAGGAATTCTATAATGATTTTTGTGATTTTGATGTAAACATAAGCGTTCCAAAAAATTATATTGTTTGTGCAACAGGTGATCTTGTAAATGGGCAACAGGTTCTGTCACCTGCTATTGCAGCACGATTGGCAGAAGCAGAGAAGAATGATGCTATAACAAAAGTGATAGACACACCGGATATTAAAAATGGAAGTGTAACTGCACAAAATGAAATAAACACGTGGCAATTTAAAGCGAAGAATGTAACTGATTTTGCTTTTGCAACAAGTAATCATTATATCTGGTATGCAAGCAGTTTGATGGTGGACGCTGCAACTAAAAGAAGAACCAGGGTAGATGCCGTTTTTAATCCAATGCATAAAGATTATTACGAAGTAGTAAGTTTTGCAAGAAAAACGGTTGAAGCAATGAGTTATACTTTCCCTGCATGGCCTTTTCCTTATCCGCATGAAACGGTGTTTGATGGATTGGATCAGATGGAATACCCAATGATGGTTAATGATAATCCCCTTGCAAGACGGGAAGATGCAATAATGTTAACAGACCATGAGATTTTTCACACTATGTTTCCTTTTTATATGGGTATTAATGAAACGAAATATGCGTGGATGGATGAAGGCTGGGCAACAATAGGAGAATGGCTTATTTCGCCCATGATTGATTCTTCTATTAAAGATGATTACGGCATGAAGCCTTATAACACAAATGCCGGTAAAGATTTTGATATGCCCATAACAACTTTGAGTACACAGCAATCCGGAACTAATTATTATTTGAATGCTTATCCAAAACCTGCATTAGGTTATTTGTATGTAAAAGATATGTTAGGTGACAGCTTATTTACCAAAGCTTTGCATTATTATATAAGGCAATGGAATGGCAAGCACCCAATACCGCTTGATTTTTTCAATTGCATGAATACCGGCAGTGGAAAAAATTTAAACTGGTTTTGGAAAAAATGGTTTTACGATTCTGGTGTTCCCGATCTTGCTATAACAAATGCGAAGCAAAGTGGTAAAGTAGCTTCTGTTACAGTTAAAATGAAAGGAACAAAACCGGTGCCTGTTCACCTGACAATTTATTATACTGACGGAAGTACACAAAAGTTGCATCAAAGTATTGCCGTGTGGGAGAAAAGCAATGTTACTACCTTGAACTTTACAACATCAAAAAAGATAAAGAAAACAGTTCTTGGTGATCTGCACGATGCAGATGCAAATAAAAATGATAACAAGTACAGGATGTGATATAGAACAATAATCATCCATCCGCATTTAAACAATAAGTAATAACCAATTTTTTTTTATCTATATCTTTTATTTTTTCAAATGCTGCCATAGTGTTAACACATGCTTGGTTTTTGTTTGTTGCTTCTCCTGCTTCATTTTTTTTAGCTAATTTTAGTTTTCTGTTGTTAAGAAAACTTAGCAAAAAAGGACAATGATATTAATAGTAGATGACAAGCCTGAGAATCTTTTATCTCTGAAAAAAATTCTTGAATTAAATAATTTTGAGGTTGATACCGCTTCTTCCGGTGAAGAAGCATTGAAAAAAATATTAAAAACTTTTTATCATCTCATTATACTTGATGTGCAAATGCCCGGAATGGATGGATTTGAAGTAGCTGAAACACTTTCCGGTTACAGTAAGTCTAAAGATATTCCTATCATATTTCTCTCTGCAGTTAATACTGAAAAAAGATTTATTACGAAAGGTTATGCATCCGGTGCCTTGGACTATGTTACCAAACCTGTTGACCCGGATATACTTCTTTTAAAAGTAAAAACTTTTTATCGTTTACATGAGCAAACAAGAGAGTTGAACCGCATCCAGGCTGCACTGCGTGAAGAGATAGAAGTAAGAAAGCAGGCGCAATATGAATTAAAAGAAAGAAACCATGAATTACGCTCTATACTTGAATCTATTCCGCAAATTGCTTTCACCGCAAAACCTGATGGCAGTATCGAATTTGTAAATGAGAAGTGGTTTGAATATGCTGATAATTCAACTGATTTTCCTGAATGCCATCAGGAAGATGATATGTGTACAAAATGGAAGGAGGCTGTTGTAACCGGCGAGCCCCTTGAACTGGAAGTGCGCATCTGCAAAAAAGAATTGAAAGATTATCAATGGTATTTGTTACGTGCAACACCTGTAAAAGAAAAAGATGTTATTGTAAAATGGGTTGGAACTTTCACCAATATCGAAGAACAAAAACAGGCTTTGCAAAAGAAGAATGAGTTTATAAGTATTGCAAGTCATGAATTGAAAACGCCGCTTACAAGTATAAAAGCATATATTCATTTACTTCAAAAATCAATCAAAAACAGGGTGCCGGATGAGGCTTCTCAATTTCTTAATCGTACACAAGTTCAGATTGATAAATTATATACGCTGATAGCGGACCTGCTTGATATTTCAAAAATTGAAAGTGGCAAATTAAAGTTCAACAAAAAACATTTTTTGTTTAGCGATCTGCTGAAAAATACAATAGAGATAACGCAGCAAACGTATGCCGATTATGATATTATTACCAAAAATATGGCAGATGCAAAAGTGTTTGCCGATGAGATAAGAATAGAACAGGTACTTATCAATTATTTCAGCAATGCCATTAAATATTCTCCTGATAAAAAAGAAGTGCATATCAGTACAGAGATAACACCTGAAAATCATTTGAAAGTTTGCGTAAGGGATTTTGGAATCGGTATTTCAAAAGAAAAACAAAAAAATCTCTTTCGAAAATTTTACCGTGCAGAGGATACATCCACCCGCTTCCAGGGGCTTGGTATTGGATTGTACATCTGCTCTGAAATTATTAAAAGGCATAATGGAACCATCGGTGTGGAGAGCGAACCGAACGAAGGTTCTTTATTCTACTTTACATTACCCGTTTCTGAATAGTGAATTTACTTTAGTATGAAAAATTTTTTTTACCGTTTACGTTTACCGGTTAAACTCACCATAGTAGGCCTGATA
>JAEZRL010000351.1 GCA_023440945.1 Bacteroidota bacterium | reverse complement strand
CAGCTAAACTAAAACGATTTTGCTTATTTACCAACAAAAATTTATGAATGGCTATGCAGAATTTCTTAAAACAAGGCTTGCAGTATGCTGTACATGCTTTCCGTTAGGGCCTTCTTCTGTTTTGGTTAATTGAGACATAAGAAGCCCAATAGCCGTTTCGGCAATTGCTTCCACCGGTTGCTGTATAATAGTAATACCCGGAGGATATAAACGAAAAACATCATGATCATCAAAACAAAGTACAGCAATATTATCCGGTATCTTAAGATTTAAGCTTTTAATGCTCTCAAGACCAATCACGCCTAAATAATTCGTAGCAAAAAATATGGCATCAAGCTCCTTATTGTTTCTAATGAAAGAAGTAATTTTCTGTATTGCATTCTCCTTGCTTTCATCATATTGCAGATCAAGGATAAGTTTTTTATCCGCTTTTATTTTATGTGAAGTGAGCATTTGCAAATACGCTTTCTTGCGCTCTTTCATCTGGATAAGATCAAGATCAACGGTTACAAAACCGATCTTTTTATAACCCTTATCCAACAAATATTCTATGCCTTTTGCTACACTTGAGAAGTTATTTGTGAGTACATACGGCGTATCAATTCCCGGAAAATAACTGTCTAATAAAACAACCGGCTTTCTCATTTGCAGAAGCTCTTTTATGTCTTTCTGCATACCTGGTGCCGGGGTTATGATATAACCATCAACCTGTTGTTCCGAAAGCATCTGTAATAACTCATGGCCTTTCTTCTCATTATTTCCTGTGCTGCAATAAATTATTTTGTAGCCACATGCATTCGCTCTTTCTTCAATGATCTTTGCCACCGAAGAAAAGAAATTCCCCGATATGCTTTCTACAACAAGACCGATGATCTTTGTTTCACCTTTTCGCAAACTAACCGCAAGATGATTAGGTGTATAACCCGATTTTCCAGCTAGAAGAGTGATTTTTTTTGAAAGAGCCTCACTTATGCGCATCTCTTTTGCTTTACCATTTAGTATAAGTGAAACAGTAGATGGCGAAACGCCTGCAGTTTTGGCAATATCTTTAAGAGAAACGTGTTTCATCAGAAATTTCTCATGTATCGTTAGAATGAAGCGGCGAACAATTTACATGATTTTACTGATTAATAAATTAAACTGGCACAAAATCTCCAAATTGCTTCAATCGGAATGAAATTATATAATGATTCAATAACCTATTACAATTATAATCCAAGCACATCTTTCATCGTATATATTCCTTTCTTTCCAACTAAAAATTCGGCAGCCATAACAGCTCCGCCTGCAAAACCTTTACGATTATGTGCTGTATGAGTGATCTCAATATCATCAATGCTGCTGGAATATTTTATTTTATGTGTGCCCGGAGCAGGGTCAATTCTTTCGCTGATGATCTCCAGTTCTGATCTATTATCGCTTCTGTGATTTACCCAATTCTTTTTTCGGGCAATATGTTCAAGCACCTGTTCTGCAAGGGTGATAGCTGTTCCGCTTGGTGCATCTTTTTTTTGAGTGTGATGTATCTCTTCGAGCATTACGTCATACTCTTCATGCTTCGACATTAATCTTGCAAGAAAACGATTTAACTCGAAAAACAAATTAACACCAATGCTGAAGTTACTTGCATAAATAAGAGAGCCATTCTTTTGCCCGCAATATTCTTTTACTTGATTCCACTGTTGCAACCAACCTGTTGATCCACTTACAACAGGCACGCCTGCATCAATACATTTTATAATGTTTGCAACGGCACTTTGCGGACCTGTAAATTCAATAGCTACATCTGCTTTTTGAACTGCTTCAGTAGTAAATTCATCTGTGTTATCAATGTTTATTTTCAAAACAATCTCATAATGTTTCTGCAGCGCAATTTCTTCTATTGCCTGTCCCATTTTGCCATAACCAATAAGTGCTATTTTCATTCTATGCAGTTAGATGTTTTTATTATCCGGATTTCAAGTTTTCGGATTTCAGATTTTAGTTTTTAAAAGAAAAGAACTCAAGTCATCTTCCCCATTTCTAATACCGCTTTCCATTCTTCATCTGTTACGGGCTGAACCGATAGTCTTCCCAAACGAACCAAGGCCATGTTTTGCAAACGCATGTCTGATTTTATTTCTGCCAGCGGTACAGGTCTTTTAAAAGCACGAACAGGTTTCAAATCAACCACAACCCAATTGGTATCATCTGTTGTCGGGTCCTGATAAGCTTCTTTTATCACCTGAGCAATGCCTACAATTTCCATCCCTTCATTGCTGTGATAAAAAAATACCTGGTCGCCTTTTTTCATGGCACGTAAATTATTTCTTGCCGCATAATTTCGAACGCCATCCCAAAATGTTTTTTTATCTTTTACAAACTGATCCCAACTATATTTTGAAGGTTCAGATTTTACAAGCCAGAAAGCCATCTTTATAATTTTTATTTCTTTCACCAGCCATTTGCAAGTACATCGGCTAAATGCAATACTTTAAGATTCTTGCCTTTGTTTTTTATACAGCCATCCAAATGCATCAAACAACTCATATCGGTGCTGATAAGATATTCCGCTTCCGTAGCAATTGCATTGGTAATTTTTTGATCACCCATTGCAATACTTATCGGTTCAAACTTCACAGCGAAAGTGCCACCAAAACCACAACATGTTTCTACATCATTCATCTCGGTAATTTCAAGCCCTTTAACTTTCGATAATAATTGTCGCGGTTCGTTTTTTATATGACATTCTCTTAAGCCTGCACAACTATCGTGATATGTTGCTTTGCCTTCTAACGTTGCACCAACATCATCAATCTTTAAAACATTTATCATGAAATCAGAAAACTCAAAAATCCGTTCACCTAACTCCTTTACTTCATTATGTGCTGACGAATTTTCAAAAAGATTTCCATAATAATTTCTTACAAATCCCACGCAGCTTGCACTGGGTGCTACAATATAATCGCTGCCATTAAAATCTTTTAAAAATTTTGTGCAAACATCTTTTGCCTCACCCCAGAAACCTGCATTAAAAGCAGGTTGGCCGCAACAGGTTTGATTTGTATTATAACTTACGGTGCAACCTGCTTTTTCCAAAACTTTCACCATATTAAAAGCAACGGAAGGATAAAGCTGATCTATAAAACAGGGTATAAATATCTGTACGTTCATCAGGAAACAAATTCTTCTATAGTGTTCCAAACTTACAATACTATTATAAATGCTGTGAAAAACTTTTAGCGTTGCAAGCAGAAAGAGCTTTTCAGATCAAAAATTAAACTCAATAGTTTTAAAAAAATTCAGGTTAGATCCCCAAGCCTTTCTTGATAGACAATCAAACTTCAAACATTTATTGCCATCAATGGTTGTTACAGGGAGAATATAAAGAAGATTTTTCTTATAACTTCTCATACAATTCTCTTAATCTCTCTCTTGTCATGATCTTTTCCCAATCTTTTCCCAGAGCATTTTCCCACAAAGGCTTCATACCTAAAGAAACATTTATCATTTTATCAAAATCTTCATCACTCAACCCTTTACAAATGCCTTGTGGAATTTCAACACCATTCTTTTCTACCATTCTTTTAAACTCCGCTACGCCTTTAGGATAAAATTCTTCAATGTGATCCATTACAATGCAATTACCAACACCATGACGAGTACCCAATAAATAACTTAATCCATAGCTTACTGCATGAGCTACACCCACCTGGCTGTAAGCAATGCTCATACCCCCTGCATAAGAAGCCATCATCAGTTTATCATCACATTCTTCATCCCAACTGTCTTTCTTAAGAAAAACGTATTCACATAACTCCAAAGCCTTTTCGCCATAACTCTTACTGAACTCGTTCAGATATGTGCCCTGCAAGCTTTCAATGCAATGAATATAACAATCCATACCTGTATAAAAACGTTGATTTATTGGTGCATTTGCAGTTAATTCAGGGTCTAAAACGATCTGATCAAAAGGCGTGAAATCACTGTTCATTCCAAGCTTTCGTGTAGGCCCTGTAAGCACAGTTGTCCGGCTCACTTCAGCACCTGTTCCGCTTAATGTTGGAATGCCAGCTTTATAAACGCCCGGATATTTTACAAGATCCCAACCCTGGTAGTCAGCCGAAGAACCGGGATTCGTCATCATTAAAGAAACCGCTTTTGCAAGATCCATTGTAGAACCACCTCCTATGCCAATAATACCGCTGATAGTTCCAAATTCATCTTTTAGTTGTTGCGCCAAAGCATCAACATATTTTGTTTTTGGTTCGTGGGTAACATCAGCATAAATTATTTTATCCTTACCACGTAAAGGAATGCGGTTTACAATTTCTTTTCCGGCAAAAAAATGATCTATCAAAAAAATCATTGGTGCATCACCTTTGCGCTGCGGCACCAATATTTCATCTAATTGATTGAAAGAGCCTCTTCCGTACACAACATAACTAACCATCTTAAAATTGCGAAACTGTGCCATAACAAACGATTTGAGTGAGCGAAGTTAGCAGATTGTAACGATTGGCTTTTTATACGTTTTTTATAAGGTTTGCCTAAAGTTCAACCCGTTTATAAAAAGCAATTGCAAACATTAATCATGCTTCCGCACTATGCTTTTGATTGGACAAAATGTTTCCTAAAGTCCAATCTAATCTTTTTACCAACACATGTTGCCTCACCGGGCAATCATCTTTTATGCAAACCGTACAACTGGATGGAGGTATGCATCCATCTGTATGAACAAACATTTCAAAGGCATCACCAAACTCACGTATAATAAGATGATTTAAAACATCCAGCTCTTTATGCGCTTCATTAACATTCAGATACCAGGGAACAGTAAGATGGCAATCCAAATGCAATAAACTTCCATATTTTATCACACGAACATTATGAATGTCTATCCAGTTTTTTCGTCTGTTTTCATTCAAAAGCTTCACCATTGTATCAAGTAAAGCCATGTCTGCTTCATCCATAATACCCGCCAACGAAGTGCGAACAATTTTATAACCATTGTAGATGATAAGCAAACTCATCGCAAAAGCAATCACTTTATCTAACCAATACAATTGCGTCATCAGCATAATAACCAAACCTGCAATAATAGCAAGTGTTGAATAGGTATCTACCTGCAAATGTTTGCCTGTTGATTGCAAAGCAAGCGATTTATTTCTCTTACCAACTTTTATGCAGATAAATCCGGCTCCGTAATTAATAAGCGCCGTAACACCCACAAGTATCAAACCTGAATCAAGTTTATGGATAGGATTGTTTATAATGATGTTTTGAATCGTTTCATAAATAACAAGAATACCCGCAGCAACAATAAGTCCGCCTTCAATAGCCGCGGAAACAAACTCTGCTTTACCATGGCCATAAGGATGACCGGTATCTCTTGGTTTTGAAGCAATGTATAAACTATATAAGCCAATAAAACCCGCAAGTACATTTACAATGCTTTCCAATGCATCTGTAAGAATAGCGAGAGAATGTGTGAGATAATAAGCAATGATCTTTGCGGCAAATAATACAACCGATAATAGTGTTACCCATTGCTGCACCCGGAAATTTTGCTTCGCTGATTCCAAATTTTTTTTACAAAAGTAGAATTATGTAACGGCATTGAAAAAGCTTATAAAGATTCTTTATTGTGGTTTATTCTCCTCATAAAATCTTAATTTATCAAGTTCCTCAGGTTTGCATATTCTTTGCTTATTAATTATTTAACAAGTATGGAAAACAGAGATCAAAAACTACAAAGCGCCTTTTATAAAAGCATTGGCGCTCTTTACCAAAACGATGGAAGCTGCATTTTCACTGTGTGGGCGCCACTCAAAAAGAATGTATCGCTGGTGATTTATCCCGAAAATAAAACGTACCCGATGCAAAGAGATGAGCAGGGATATTGGACAACCATGCTGCAAAATATAACGCCGGGAACAAAGTATATGTTTAAGTTGGATGGAGAAATTTCGAGACCCGATCCCGCTTCACTTTCTCAGCCGGACGGTGTGCATGAGGCATCAGAAGTTGTTGACCGAAATTTTAGCTGGACAGATAATGAATGGAAAGGCATTGAGTTAAAAGATATGATATTATACGAACTGCATACCGGCACTTTTACCAGTGAACATAATTTCAAAGGCATCATTTCAAAATTTGATCATTTAAAAGCACTTGGCATAAATACCATAGAAATTATGCCGGTTGCACAATTTCCGGGTAACAGGAATTGGGGTTACGATGGCGTTTATCCTTTTGCTGTTCAGGATTCTTACGGCGGCGTAAATGGTTTGAAAGAATTGGTGAATGAAGCACATAAAAATAACCTCGCTGTTGTGTTAGATGTGGTGTATAACCATCTCGGACCCGAAGGAAATTACTTGAAAGATTACGGGCCTTATTTCACAGAAAAATATAATACACCCTGGGGCGATGCTTTGAATTTTGATGATGCTTATTGCGATGGTATTCGCAATTTTTTTATGCAGAATGCTTTGATGTGGCTGGAGGAATTTCGTTTGGATGGATTACGTCTTGATGCAGTTCATGCAATTATAGATCTGAGTGCAAAACATTTCATACAACAATTGAAAGAAGAAATCGTAAACCTTGAAGAAAGAACAGGAAGAAGAAAAATATTGATCGCAGAAATTGATTTGAACAATGTTCGGTATATCAATCGAATTGAAAAGGGCGGTTATGGAATTGATGGACAATGGGTAGATGAATTTCATCATGCGCTGCATTCTATTATAACAGGTGAAACAAGCGGTTATTATGAGGATTTTGGCACGATGAAAGAACTGGAAAAAGCATTTCGCAACCCGTATGTATATGAGGGTGCTTATTCACCACATCGTAAAAAAATATTCGGCTCTGATCCATCTAATAATTCTTTAGATCATTTCATTGTTTTCACACAAAATCATGATCAGGTAGGCAATCGTGTTTTGGGCGACAGGCTAACCGAAACTTTATCTTTCGAAGAAATAAAACTTGCAGCCGCAAGTGTTTTGTTATCGCCTTACGTACCTATGTTATTTATGGGTGAAGAATATGCGGAAAAAAATCCTTTTCTATATTTTGTTAGTCATAGTGATAAGCAACTGATAGAAAATATCCGAACAGGCAGAAAGAAAGAGTTTTCTTATTTCAATTTCACAGAAGAATTTCCTGATCCTGAATCAGAAGAAACATTTGAAAAATCAATGCTCTCCTGGAATTTGGAAGACGAGCAACATGCATTAACATTCAAATTTCATAAACATCTTATTGCTTTCAGAAAAAACAGGAAAGCGATGCAAAATGTTTCAAGAGATTCGCTGCTTGTTCATCCTGCTTACAATAAAATAATAGCAGTAGAAAGAAGGAATGAAGATGATCATTTGTTAATCCTCTTCAATTACAGCAAAGAAAAAGACTGGTATAAAAATCCGGCTTCATCATCTTTCAAAAAAATATTCGATTCTTCATCAACAGAATGGAAAGGACCGGGAGGGATAACTGCATCTGTTATTCATCAAAATGATGCTATTGAAATGAATGCTATGTCAGCAATAATTTTTGAACAAACAACACAATCATAAATCATGTTTTTACCATCCTCTACTTACAGAGTTCAGCTTCATAAAGAATACACATTTAAAGACCTGAAAAAAATTATACCTTATTTACATCGGCTTGGCATTTCAACCGTTTATGCTTCTCCTATAACAACCGCCACTTCAGGAAGCATGCATGGCTATGATGTAACAAATCCGGATGCTATCAATCCTGAAATAGGCACTGAAGAAGAGTTTGCAGAAATTATCCAGCAATTGAATGAGTATAACATGAGCTGGCTGCAGGATATTGTTCCCAACCACATGGCTTATTCTGCTTCCAACACACGATTAATGGATGTGTTTGAACGAGGAGAAAACTCACCATATTATAACTACTTTGACATTGACTGGAATCATTGGGATGATAAGCTCAAAGGCAAAGTGATGAATCCGATATTAGGAAGTGATATTGAAGAGTGTCTTAATAACAAAGAGATAAAAATTCAATTTAATAATGATGGTTTATTCATTGCTTATTTTGATAATATTTTTCCTGCATCCGTAAATTCTTATACAAATGCTTTGGCGGTTTTGAAGAGTGAAAGAACAAATGAATTGACCGAATTGGAAACACAGGTGCAGGAAATGTTGCTGAAAGCAGAAACAACAAACTTTGAAGCGTGGAACGATTTTAAAAGAACATGGAATGATTTTATCTTCTCGGATGAAGCATGTAAAGAACAAATTGCTAAGGCGATCAAAAAAATTAATAACAATAAACAGTTATTACAATCATTACTACAACAGCAGAATTTTGTTTTTACAAACTGGCGATTATCAGAAAAGGAAATGAATTACAGGCGTTTTTTTACCGTGAACAGTTTGATCTGTTTGCGAATGGAAGATGAATTCGTTTTTGATGATTAACACAATTTATTGACACGACTGTATGATAAGGGTTTCATTAAAGGCTTGCGGATTGATCATATTGATGGCTTGTATGATCCGAAAAAATATGTAGAACGTTTACGCAAATTATTTGGAGACGATTGTTACATCATCGCTGAAAAAATTCTTGAATACAACGAGAATATGGCGCAAGATTGGAATTTGCAGGGTACAAGCGGTTATGAGTTTCTTTCCTATACAAATCAGTTATTAACGGATAAAGAAGGAAGTAGAAAAATTTTAGAACATTACAAAAAAATGGTTTCATGTAATGAAGATTATCATGACATAGTTTTTGAAAAAAAACATGATTTTTTATACAGCCAGATGAATGGCGAACTCGATAACATTCTGCGTTATGGAGAAGAATTAAATGTATTTGATAGCAATATCAACAGGGAAAAAATGCGCAAAGCGATAGGAACTTTTATGAGCGCTTTTCCTGTTTATCGTGTATATATTGATTGTTTTCCCGTTAGTGATGAAAGCATGGAGTTTATAACGAAAGCGTTTGATAAGGCTTTACAAAAAGCAAGTGATGTAAAATATGAATTGAATCTTCTGAAAAATATTTTCGACGCAAAGACAAACAGCTCAGATGCAAATAATAAGCTTTTATTCGTGATGCGCTTGATGCAATTTACAAGTCCTCTTGCAGCAAAGGGTGTTGAGGACACAACTTTTTATGTATATAACCCTCTGATATCTCATAACGAAGTGGGCGATTCTCCGGGAGTGCTTGGAATTTCTGTTAATGAATTTCATGAGAAAATGATAAGCCGTAAACAAAACAACCCTTATTCTTTAAATGCAACTTCTACACACGATACAAAAAGAGGAGAAGATGCAAGAATGCGTTTGAATGCGCTAAGCGAAATACCGGATGAGTGGATAAAATGTGTTGAAGATTGGCATCAAAAAAACAAACTGCTTCTTCAGAACATTAATAATAAACCTGCGCCATCTGCAAATGATGAATATTTTATTTATCAATCTTTGATCGGTAGTTTTCCTGAAGATCTGAAAGTGACAGAAACGTACATCGAACGATCTCACAACTTTATACAAAAAGCTTTGCGTGAAGCAAAGGTTGAAACAAATTACTCTGAACCAAATACTGATTATGAAGATGCCTGCAAAAACTTCATCACCTTACTATTAAAAAATGAGAATGGTTTTTTAAACAGCTTCTCCACTTTTGTTGATAAATTGATTGATTATGCAAGTGTTTATTCAATGGTGCAGGTATTAATAAAAGCAACGGCGCCAGGCATTCCAGACACTTATCAGGGCTGTGAATTGTGGGACTTAAGCTATGTTGATCCGGATAACAGAAGACCAATAGATTTTGAATGCCGTGAAGAAATTCTGAAACAGGTAACAAACAAAAAAAATGAGAATGAAGTATTAGATTATATAACAAAACAGAAAAAAGAAGGTCGTGAAAAATTATTTGTAACAGAAAAAGTGCTCAAGTTTAGAAGAGAAAACAATGAATTGTTCTCGAATGGCGAATACATTCCTTTAAATATTACCAATGGTGAAAGAAAAGTTGTTGCGTATGCACGCAAACAAAATGATAAATGGGCAATTGCAATTTTACCTGTTGCAATTGTAAATAAATTAAACAAAGATGAAAGTCTTTTGGATAAAAATATCTGGAAAGATATAGCATTACAACTTCCATCAAATGCACCAAAAAAATGGATAAACATTTTCACAAATGAAAGCATTGAAAGCAATGAAACTTTACCATTGAAAAATGTGTTTACAAAATTTTCACTGGCTTTGTTATCTGGTTTTTAGCTTTTCTCATCGCTGTATGTTCAACTTTCCTGAACTACTTTTGCAGACATGCAGTACACACTGAAAAAATCATTGGGACAACATTTTCTGAAGGATGAAAACATCTGCAGAAAAATTGTTACTGAACTGCAGAAAACATCTTTTGACCAGTTACTGGAAGTTGGCCCCGGTGGAGGCGCGTTAACAAAGTACCTGCTGCAAATGCCAAACATAGATTTCAGAGCCGTTGAACTGGATGCAGAGAAAGTAAATTATCTTGAAGCAACTTATCCTGCTATCAAAAATAAGATCATTCACAAAAGTTTTTTAGAGACTGATCCACCATTTGAGAATGAATTCACCGTTATTGGAAATTTTCCCTACAACATCTCTTCTCAAATTTTGTTCAAGGTACTTGAATGGAAAGATCAGGTGCCGGTGATGATCGGTATGTTTCAAAAAGAAGTAGCACAAAGAATTGTTT
Source organism: Bacteroidota bacterium (assembly GCA_023440945.1). Classification (GTDB taxonomy): domain Bacteria; phylum Bacteroidota; class Bacteroidia; order Chitinophagales; family Chitinophagaceae; genus JAEZRL01. The sequence continues at coordinate 2,121 of JAEZRL010000351.1, read as the reverse complement.
CAAAGCCAGGCTCAAAAGTGTACGGCATATTAAGTGTTTTGGTACAAGCATTTTACACAACAGATTATTTGTTTGACGTTCCTCAAAATGCTTTTACGCCTCCACCAAAAGTAATAAGTGGCGTTATCCGTTTGACAAGAAAAAAAGAAAATATTGAAATGAGATCAGAGAAAGATCTTTTTGTTTTAGTGAAAGCCGCATTTAATCAAAGACGAAAGACGTTGCGTAACGCTACACGTTCTTTGTTTGACGAAACAACCTTACAAAACGAGCTATTTAATAAACGTGCCGAGCAACTTAGCATAAACGATTTTGCAGCATTAACTTTTGAAATGAAATGAAGCCGGACATATCAGATCTCAAACAGAGAGATGAAATATAAAAATCGCTTCTACCCTCGAAAACAATAAACAAATCTCAGATGAAAAAGGTTTTAGTAACAGCGAAAGTACATGACTATTTATTGAATAAACTACAGGAGAAAGATTATGAGGTTTTGTATCTGCCCTCTATCACTTATAACGAGTTATTGAACACGATAACAGATGTGGAAGGATTGATCGTAACCACAAGATTGAAAATTGATAAAGCTGTTTTAGACAAAGCGCAGAAATTAAAATGGATAGGACGTTTGGGAAGCGGAATGGAATTAATTGATGTTGCTTATGCAGAAAGCAAGGATATAACCTGTGTTAGCAGTCCTGAAGGAAATCGTAATGCAGTGGCTGAACATAACCTTGGTATGTTGCTTAATTTAATGAATAAAATATGCAGCAGCTTTGAAGAAGTAAAGCATAATAAATGGATAAGGGACGCCAACCGTGGAACAGAATTGAGCGGTAAAACAGTCGGCATTATTGGCTTTGGGAATACAGGAAGTGCTTTTGCAAAACTGCTTTCCCCTTTTGATGTTACAGTGCTGGCTCATGATAAATATAAATTTGATTTTGCAAAAGATTATATACGTGAAGCGGAACCTGCACAAATAGCAAGATATGCAGATGTGGTCAGTCTGCATTTACCGCTTACAGATGAAACGTATCATTATGCAAATGATAATTTTTTCAATTCATTGGAAAAGCAACCTTATTTTTTAACAACATGCCGCGTAAAAGTAACAGATATCGCCGCCTTGATTCGTGCACTTGAAAATAAAAAAATCACTGCTGCCGGCATTGATGTTCTGCCAAATGAAAAACTTGAAACCTACACCGAAGAAGAAAAGCAGCAATTGCAATGGTTAACAAGCCAGCCAAATGTTATTATCACACCGCACATTGCCGGTTATAGTCATGAAGCATTTTACAAAATGGCAAAGGTTACACTGGATAAACTGGGAATAAAATAGGGTACATAAGATTGTAGACATCAGGTGAAAGGTAAGCGGCAATTGCCGGAACATTTGTTGCAGTATAAGTGCGTGACACAACAGAAGCATCATAGTACCAATGCCGCCCAACTCCAAAAACCGTTGCATCAACGACCGATTTCTGCAAGAAAAGCAAGGTCGAAATTGCGATGAAAATTTCCCTGTGGATTTTTTGAAGAGCCAACCCATTGCTCCCCTTCGGGATAAGGATCTTTTATACTCCAGTTACATTCCGCTATTGCCATTATACCATTATGGTTGCAACTTATTTTAAAAGCATAAGAGCGGCTGTTATCCAGATGTACATTATTAAAATGAAACTGAATCCATTTGTTCTCATCGCTTTTATGGAGCTGGAGTTTACATTCTGTTTTTTTATCCTTAAAGGCGTGCTGTTGCTCATCAAATTCATAAACTGATAAAGTTGCATCAGTTTCGCCAACAATAAGCTCCGGTAAGATGCTAATCGTTTTTAAACTGCCGGAACGAGGTATTTTAAAAGTTTGACCAGCATAAAAATCGGTGTTGTTGTCACACTATCCGATCCAAAAATGGTGTCCCCGCTGCGTATTACCAATAGATATGCTTGCGGGATTTATAGAGCTGGAATCTTTCATTGGGAACGTTTTCTTATTTAAAACGAAAAATGATGCCGTTTAGTGCATTGTTCACCTCAGAAAAAAGAAATTTTAATACTTTATAAGCATTGTTTTTAAAAACAATTTTGTGTAACTTTGAGAATATATGCAACG
>JAEZRL010000294.1 GCA_023440945.1 Bacteroidota bacterium | reverse complement strand
AGATAATATTGCAGTAGAAGTTGATGGTATCCTGTATCTGCAGGTTATTGATCCGCAGAAAGCTTCTTACGGCATTGACAATTACAAGTTTGCCGTTATCCAAATCTCCCAGACTACCATGAGAAGTGTAATTGGCAAAATGGAGCTGGATAAAACTTTTGAAGAACGTGAAACAGTAAATGCTACAATTGTGGATGCCGTTGACCGGGCAAGCGGACCCTGGGGAATTAAAGTTTCGCGTTATGAAGTAAAAAATATTTCGCCGCCGCAGAGCATAAAAGATGCAATGGAAAAACAAATGCGTGCAGAGCGGGAGAAAAGAGCTTTGATCGCAGAGTCAGAAGGTGATAAGCAAGCGAAAATAAACCGCGCTGAAGGGGAGAAACAACAAACAATTGCATTATCCGAAGGGGAAAAACAGAGAAGGATTAATGAAGCCAGCGGAAGGGCAGCAGAAATAGAAATGGTAGCAGTTGCTACTGCGAAAGGCATCAGGGAAATAGCACAATCTATCAATGAAGAAGGTGGAATAAATGCCGTAAACCTTCGTATTGCGGAGCAATATATCACTGAATTTGGCAAGCTCGCAAAAACCAATAACACCATGATAGTGCCTGCTGATCTTTCAGACATTGCAGGTGTAATATCAAGCGTAACTTCTGTTATAGGAAAAACAAAAACGGAATTTCCGGGACAGAAGAAATAAGGGGAATTTATTTATACTTTTTTCAATGCTTGAAACTCTTTAGTAACATAATTTCCCAGATCCGCATACATTAACGCTTTTTAATGGCTGATGAATTATTTAAAATCAAAATAGAATTTTATGAAAAAGCATATTACCGAACTATGTTTATAACTTCTCAAATATATTGCACTACTTTCCTTAAGATGTAAAATAGATAGGGCAAGATAAAAAGGCACAAAAGAAAAAACAGCCAGATACGTCCTGCAAAAAGATTATAGTCTTGTAGAAGATATGTCCATGATTTATTTGTTAAACGCCCTAGCAAAAATTCAAATGCAACTGTTAGCAGTACCCAAACAAAACCAATTAAAAAGGCTTGTTTAAAAGTTTGAATATTAAGCATTGGGTACACTAACCATACATATATAGAACAAAGAATTATTAAAGATATAGTTGAGAATTGATGGGCCCTAAGATCGCTAAATTGCTTTACCAACACCAACTCCCGCAACGTTGCATTAGCAAATGCAAGCATTATCATTGGCAGCCAAAGCAAAATATATTTAATGTTCATAATTGATGTGAGAAAGGAGATTTTTTTCGCTTCTCATAATACAGAAATTAATTGAGTTTATTTATTGGTATTGATCAATTAATATGACATTTCCATTTGGATCTCTTAGCAAAAAACAAGAATGTGCTTTTAATTAAGAATCGTGTCTTACAACATAAAATAGCATATTAGATCCATGGTTCAATGTTTCATAAATTTACGCACACTCTTATGATAAGCCGGAATAAAGCTCAAATTAATTTAAACCCCATTTCCATTCAAATATTTATATTGAGGCCATCAATTGCAGGACGTGAGAAAACGGTATTTCTTCTTATGGTTGCTATTCTGTTGCGCGCAAAACATTTTTGCACAATCTTATTATTTCCGTCATTACCAGGTAGAAGACGGACTTTCAAACAGTACGGTTAACTGCAGCATCCAGGATAAGGATGGCTTTATGTGGTTTGGTACAAAAGAAGGATTGAACCGTTTTGATGGTTATCACTTCAAATTTTTTAATCTTACTGAAAACAAAAGCAGGAATAAAATAACAGCCGATAAAGTTTATTGTTTGTTCAATGATAAAAATGGAACGTTATGGGTTGGCTCTGATAAAGGCCTTTATTATTACGAAGCTAAAAAAGAACAACTAACCCGTTTGTTTGATACGTTGCCAAATATCTATTCTATTCAAACTGACAGCAAAGGATTGTTATGGTTTATTTCAGGCGACGTTTTGTATTGCTATAATTTCATAACAGAGAACTTGAAGCAATTTTCTCCTTCAAAATATTTTAATGCTACTTCTATTTGCAAGGATGAAAATGAAACAATGTGGTTCTCTTCTGATAACGGCTTTTTATATAAGTATAATGAAGCTGGGGATCTATTCGAAAGCTATGATATGTTTGCTTTTTCACCTTCACCTACATCAAGAAGAATTCAGAAAATTCATCCCGGCGAAAAGGGTTTTATTTATGTTGGAACAACCAGCCAGGGTTTAAAGAAATTTGATATCAATACTAACAAATATGCTGATATATTAACAAGCAATTCTGACAGAACATCCATTTTTGTAAGAGATATTCTTCAAAACTCGCCTGCTGAATTTTGGTTTGCAACAGAATCAGGCATTTTTATTTTGAATACCCAAACAGGTAAATTTATCAATCTCAGGAAAAATGTCACCGATCCTTATTCGTTATCCGACAATGCTGTTTACACGCTTTGCAAAGACAATGAAGGCGGAATTTGGGCAGGAACTTTTTTTGGCGGTGTTAATTACTATTCAAAACCAAATGGTGTTTTTAAAAAATATTTTCCTGATAACACTGCTAAGGCAATCATAGGTAATGCAGTAAGAGAAATTTGCAAAGATCGTTACGGAAATTTGTGGATAGGAACGGAAGATGCAGGATTATGTAAGCTCGACAAAAACGGTCATGTTACACATTTTAAGCCTGATGGAGAAAGTACCGGCATTTCTTATTATAACATTCACGGCTTATTACCTGATGGCGATAATTTATGGATCGGAACTTTTGAACATGGCATTGATGTAATGAATATTAAAACCGGAAAAGTAATAAAACACTATTCTTCCGGTCCTGGCGAAAAAGATATGAAAAGTAATTTTGCGCTTTACTTTCTTCGTTCTTCATCCGGTACTTTGTATGCTGCTTCCAGTTATGGTTTCTATCGTTTTAATAAAACGAAATATAAGTTTGAAAGAGAGCCCTTACTTGATCAGAATTATTTCTTCACCGGTATTATTGAAGATCGTGATAAAAATATATGGGCTTCAACAAACAGTATGGGTGTTTACTGGTTTAACCCTGCAACCGGAAAAAAAGGAAGTTTGTTAAATGATCGAAACAACAAAAACAGTTTAACGAATAATGAGATTAATGACGTTTTTGAAGACAGCAAAAACAACCTTTGGTTTGCAACAGAAGGCGGTGGTGCTTGCAAATTAAGCGCTGACAGAAAAACGATAACAAGATATACGGCAGAAGATGGATTACCAAGCAACTTTGTTTTTAAAGTGATAGAAGATGATGATAAAAATATTTGGTTCAGCACATCTAGGGGTTTGGTGAAGGTTCATTCTTCTTCAACTGCTTTCACAGTTTATACCAAAGAGAATGGATTGCTGAATAATCAGTTCAATTATCATTCAGGATTTAAAGATGAAGATGGCACTTTGTATTTTGGCAGTGTAAAGGGAATGATATCTTTTCATCCCGATCAGATCGAACAGGAACCTGGCTCCCCTCCTGTTTTTATAACTGGTTTACAGGTTTACAACAAAGAATTACAGATCGGCGGTGAAGATGCTGTTCTTAAAAATGCTATTTCATTTACAGACGAAATAACATTACCATATAATGCATCATCTATTAGTATTGATTTTGCTGCCTTGAGTTATGAGTCACCTGAAACAATGGGTTACAGTTATAAGCTGGAAGGTTTGGATAAAGATTGGACTAACCTGAAAACAAATCGCAAAGTCTACTTCACCAATCTATCTCCCAAAAAATACGTTTTTAAAGTAAGGGCTTATAAAAACAATGTTTTATCAAAGAAAGAAAGGCAACTTATCATTCATATACTTCCTCCTTTCTGGGCAACAGCATGGGCTTATGTTATTTATGCATTAACATTAGTGTCGATCGCTTATTTTATTATAAAATATTACCATCAGCTACATCAGAATAAAAAAGAAAAAGAAATCTACCAGGCAAAGATCGATTTCTTTACAAACGTTGCACATGAAATTAAAACGCCACTTACACTGATAAGAGGACCTGTTGAAAATTTAATGGAGAATACAGAAGAAATGCCGGAGATAAAAGAAGACGTTGCGATGATGGACAGGAACAGTCGCAGGTTGATGGAACTTGTTTCCCAGATACTCGATTTTCAGCAAACAGAAGTGAAGGGTTATAGCCTGTATTTTGATAAGATTGATATAACAGAACTGCTAAAAGAAACGTATGAGAATTTTAAAACAATGGCTGATAAAAGAAAGCTTGATTACCAGATACAGTTTCCATCCAAAAGCATTACAAACGAAGCAGATGAAGATGCACTAAGAAAAATACTAAGCAACCTATTCAGCAATGCTATTAAGTATGCAGATAAAAAAATTGAAGTAAGATTATATACAACCACAGATAATATTATGATTGAAGTAGAGAATGATGGAAACATTATCGCTGAAGAATTAAGAGAAAAAATATTTCAACCTTTTTATCGCATTGGCGGAACAAGAAGCAAAGGAACCGGAATTGGTTTAACGCTTGCAAGATCATTAGCAGAACTGCACAAAGGAAAACTTTATTTAAAAGAGACAAATGATGCAAATGTGTTTATCTTTCAGCTTCCTAATAATTCTTTAAAAATAAAAGTCGAAAAACAAAAACAAAAGTCTAAACCTGGAATTGACTAGTAATCAAAAGTATTGTTTATGATGCCTGAATTACTGCTTGTAGATGACGAAGAAGATATACTGGATTTTCTTGGACGCATTTTAAAAAATAAATATTCTATCAGTTGTGCAACCAACGGGGCAGAAGCTTTAGAACTGATGAGCCAAAAAGATATAGAGCTAATAATTACCGACGTGATGATGCCCGTAATGGATGGATTTGAATTTTGCAAAATTGTAAAATCTTCTTTTGAACACGGCCATATTCCAGTGATATTATTAACTGCAAAAAATACGATTCAATCAAAAGTGGAAGGATTGGAACTTGGCGCAGATGCTTATATTGAAAAGCCTTTTGCAAAAGAATTCTTATTGGCGCAAATAGCAAGTTTATTATCCAACAGGAGCATGATGAAACAGTATTTTACTACATCACCATTGGTGCATTTGCAAACCATTGGACATACAAAAGCAGATAAACGTTTTTTAGAGTATTTAGGTGAAGTGATCAACTTAAATATTGAAGACACAGAACTTGATGTAGAAAAATTAGCAAAGCTGATGAACATGAGCCGCATCACATTATACAGGAAGATAAAAGCAGTTTCCGATCTTTCGCCAAATGAACTTATTAATTTAATCCGTTTAAAAAAGGCTGCAACACTTCTTGCAGAAGGCGATTATAAAATTTATGAAGTGGCAGGCATAGCGGGCTTTAGCTCACAAAGCAATTTTACAAGAAGTTTTATAAAAGAATTTAAAATGACACCTACTGAATTTTTGAATCAAAAACAAACAGAACGCATAAATAAACATCCGGGTTTGCTGTAAGATAAAAAACAAAGAAGCCATTCAAAAACGGTGAATGGCTTCCTGCATTTTGCTCTGAATTACTACTGTTCTATTCTTATTTTTCCTTTCATTACAACATGAATACTGCAGAAATAATCGTTGTTTTTATCCGCTACCATTTTCCAGGATGCATTTGGTGCAAGTAGCCCTGAAGTCCAGGCTTTATCTTTTTCTTCCGTTACATCATGAGCTACTAAATCTTTATTTTCAAAAACTATTGTATCGCCTTTGTGCACTGTAATTTCTGCAGGATTGAATTTCATTTGTTTGATCTCTATTGTATATAATTGATGCTTACTTTCTTGATCGCTGTTTGTACAGCTTTGCAAAAGAAAACCGATCAACAGTAGCAACAGGCAACTCCTTGCTAATAAAAAATTTTTCATCTATTCTAATTTTTTCTGAATCATCTGTGCATGTTCTAAGTGCGTTTGCAAAGCAGGCAGTACATTTTGCAGCAATTGTTTTAATTCAGCATTCTGTGCTTCTGGTATCAATACATCCTTAACAGTTGATATAACAGCTTCGTGGTAAGCTACTTCATTATCAGTGTATGCTTTATCGAAAGCTTTCCCTGATTTTGAACTCAAGATCTTTTCTGTATTTGCTGCATCAGCCAGCAATTTCTTGCTTACTGTATTATCTTTTGGTGTTACATTTAATTTTTTTACTAATGCTGTTGCCTGGTTTATTACAGATTGATGATCATTTATCATTGTGTTCGCAAAGTTTGTAACATCGCTGTTTTTTGATTTACTTTTTGCAAGCTCCCCTGCATTAATATCAATTTGATTTGCTACAACAGCAACCGATGCGATTTCAGGGTCGCTAAGCTGCGGTTTATTTTGTGCATCAACAGTAAGGGCGAAAAACAGAAGACACGCAGCTAACATAATCGCCGCAAATGTTTTATTCTTTTTCATAATGATTGATTTTATAAGATAGAGTTGAAAAAGATTCTGAAGGTTACAGGAAAATTTATTTTCTAAAAAAAACCAGGTAATAAGAATGGAACAAGTTTACCTATTTATTAATCTCAAAAAAATAAGAATCGCTCTAATTACAAATTAACTGAAAAATAAAGCATATTTTTTATTTTTACTGATTATCCAAGTAATGACTTTTATTCTTCATTAATTCTTTTCATCACATTATCAACGATCTTATCACAATAAATAAGGTTAAACTGGAATATCTCATCCGGTGTGTACATCTTTTCTATTTCTTTTCTCAGCATAGCTTTGGCACGGTTCAAACGCACCTTTACATTTGTTTCTGAAATGTTCAGCGTTTTTGCTGTTTCCTGTACGCTCAATCCGTTTATTTCTCTCAATAAAAAAACCATCCTGTAATCAAAAGCAATTTTCATGATCGCTCTTTCGATCACAGAATTCAATTCACGGTCCGCTATCGTGCGTTCTGTATTGGAGGAATGGTTGCCGGAAAACATAGAGGTTATTTTATCAACAAATGTTTCGAAAGTTATTTCTCTTGACGACTTTTGTTTCTGCGCCTTGTGATAACATTCATGGAGCATTATTTTTATAAGCCAGGTTTTAAAAGAAGAACGGTTTTGAAATTTTGATAAAGACCTGTAAGCATTGATAAATGTTTCCTGCATCAGGTCTTCCACATCTTCATGATAAAAGCCATAACTCATACC
>JAEZRL010000293.1 GCA_023440945.1 Bacteroidota bacterium | reverse complement strand
ATTCTTTGCAGATCAGTTTGCACAGGCAGGCCTTCAATGTTCATTTTATTGCGCAGGTCATCATCAAAAGCATAATGTTTCTCCACTGCAGAACTTAGAAAATCGTTATGCGTATCTACAACGACGGCATCTCTATAAATTTTCAGGTAATCCTGTGCCTGTATTTGTGTTAAAGAGAACGCAAACAACAGCACTGTAACAATTCTTACAGATAATAACATAGCAAGCTTTTTAAAGATCAATCAATTAATCCCATGTAGGATTCTCATCTTCTTCCTGTTGTTTCTTATAAACTTTTTTTGAAACAACAATGCTCAATTGATATAATAAAAACAGCGGTGTAAATACGATCAATTGGCTTATCCAATCGGGGCTTGGCGTAATGATGGCAGCGACAAATAATATTACAACGATAGCATATTTTCTTGATGAACGTAAAAACTGCGGCGTTATCAATCCTATGCGTGTAAGAACAGAAGCGAGTACAGGTAATTCAAATGCCAGACCACATCCTAAAATAATGTTGGTAAGGTTATCAAGGTAATCTTGCAGAGTTGGCCTTGTTGTAAGCATTTCTTTCGTGCCTAAAGTAAAGCTTCCGAGAAAGTTAAAAGTAAAAGGCCCTAAAATAAAGTAACCAAAAGCAGCACCGGTAAAAAAGAAGAAAGAAACCCAAAATATAATAAAGCGTGTATTTCTCAATTCTTTTGGTTTAAGCGCCGGTTTTACAAAACGCCAAAATTCCCAGAAGATATAAGGGAAAGCTGCTATTACACCTCCTACTAATGCAATGGTAATACTGCTTAAAAATTGACCTCCATAAGTGGTTGTCTGCATTTCGATATGAATACTTTTCAAACAAAGTGCATCGCCTGCATGTATAAAATGGCTGAAGTTGCAAAGAGCCGAATAACTAACAAAGTCAGGATTGATCGGGCCGGCTATAATATTATCAAATATCCAATCACGATAAACAAAAATTACGGCTGCTAAAACAAGAATGGCGATAACAGAACGAATGATGTGCCACCGCAACGCTTCGAGATGATCAATGAAAGACATTTCTGCATTTTCAAGATGACCGCCCCGGTTTAATAAAGATTTTGCCATTAGTTTAAAAAATCACTTGAGGCAGCAAAGTTATGGGCTGAAGGTATTCGATTTAGAAAAGGATTTATAAAAGAAACTGAAATAGCTTTTCGCAATTTTTCACCGTAGCACTTTCATTTTAACCATTTCTATTCTTGTATCGCTTACGCTTAAAATATCGAACTCATAATGATCTAAAATAATTCTTTCTTTCAATTTCGGGATGGTTTCATGTTCGTTAATAATATAACCGGATAAAGTTTCAGATTCCTGGTCAGGAAATTCAAAATGGTATCGTTCTTTTAAATAGTCAAGTTCCAATCTTCCTGAAAAAATATATTCGTTCTCTGCCACTTGTTTTTCTATAAATTCTTCCTCATCATATTCATCTTTTATCTCGCCGAAAATTTCTTCCAACACATCTTCCATTGTTACAATGCCGGCCGTACCACCAAATTCATCCACCACCCATGCAATACTTTTTCTTTCTGCAGAAAATTTTGTAATAAGATCGGTTGCGCTCATGCTTTCAGGAATGGCGGGAATAGGCAATAATATGGATTCAAGGCTTTCCGGACGTTTAAAAAGATCTAACTGATGAATGTAACCCTGGATGTTATCAATATTTGCGTCGTAAACAACAATGCGGCTAAGCTTGCTGTCGATAAATTTTTTTCTTGCGTCTACAACGGAAGTTTTTATATCAATTGCTTCTACTTCTGTTCGCGGTACAAGACATTGACGCACTTTTACCGTGGGAAGTGATAAAGCATTTTCAAAAAGTTCTTTATTAAGATCCTGGTTGTCTTCATCCTGCTCCTTTGTTTGTTGGTAAAAATGTTCAAGATCAACCTTTGAAAACGGCTCGTTCTTATCCTTCATCCGCACATTAAAAAGATATTTCAAAATACCCTGTGAAAGACTTACAAAAACCGTTGCAATAGGATAAAATATTTTATAAAAGAAGTTGGTGATAGAAGCAAAAAATACAAGCAGCACATCGCTTTTTGCACGGAAAATTGCTTTGGGAATAAACTCAGCCAATATTAACACAACGAGAGTGGATAGAAGCGTATTTATCAGAAGTTTGATATATAGATTTTGGACACTGGCAAAGATTGGAACTGACCAGAAGGTGCTGTTCATCAGTTGGCTGAAAAGCAAAACATAAATAACGAGGAAGAAGTTAATGCCGACAAGACAAGTGCCTAAGAATTTTGCCGGCTCTTCCATAAAATGCGAAAGGATGATGCCACTTGTTCGACCTTGTTTTTTCTTCAGCTCGATGTTCAAACGATTGGCACTGATGAAAGCAATTTCGATGCCTGCAAAAAAACCGATCAGTAAAAGTGTAACACCGATAAGTATCAGCAAATTAACATCACTCATAAACCGAAAATAAGCTAAAGCTTTGTCAGCTCAAAGAATAGGAGCAAAAATATTAATGCTAAGCCTGTATGAAACGTGAAACCGATTCTCACGCTTATACATTAAACTTTTTACGATTAATAGCCTTAATAATCTTCAGCACCTTCCATGTTCCTGTTTTTTTCAACATCAGTATTTTTTCCATAATTATGCGCAACTTCTTCGGTTGATTCAAAAGCGCCACCGGAACCATCGGATTCTATTTCATTAATATTATCCTCTTTATTGTCATCTCTACTTTTTACATCCTCAGCGTCAGCAGTTTTAAAGTCTGCGTCTTTTTTTGGATTAATGATATTTTCCTTGGAAGTACCGTGTGGAAAGTTTTCAAAATCCTGGTCAATACGCGGATCGTTGCTTTTCTGCACTTCGTGTTTCTGATTGATAGGATTTGTGTTGTTCGATTTCTCTTCGGCGTTTTGCATAAGAAACATTTTATAACGAAAAGAAAATACTATGCCGAAGATTTGTTACGAAAGCTCTTGCAAGGAAACAGTATCTTCTTCTACAGAAAGCAAATGGTGCACACCACATTTTAGTGCATAATTTTTATCAGTATGACCAACCGGAAAATCGAAGCAAACAGGATAACTGTATTCTTTTACTTTATCGTAAATACATTCATAAATAGTCTGCCCAAAAGGAATAGTTGTGTCTTTCATATCAGTAAAACTTCCCACGATCAGGCCGCTTAAATTATCCAGTTTACCGGCATGTTTCAACTGCAACATCATGCGGTCAATATTATAAATGTATTCACCAATATCTTCTATAAAAAGGATTTTATTATTGGTATCAATGTCAGAAACAGAACCAATTAAATGTGCGAGCAGAGCCAGATTGCCACCAATCAATTCTGCCGTTGCAGTGCCTTTTTTATTGAAAGGATTTGATGAAGATGTATATTGATAACATTCTCCCTGCAATACTTTTTTCAAGGATTGAACATATTCGTTCTGATAACCATTATTATTAAAAGCAGATGCCATTGGTGAATGAATAGAAGCAACGTGAAAAACAGAATTAAGATGCGCATGCAAAACAGTTATATCGCTATAACCGATTATCCATTTTGGGTTTTGAAGAAATGTAGTAAAATTAATTTTGTCAATTATCCTGCTTAAACCATAACCACCTCTCGCACATAATATTGCTTTCACTTCTCCATCATCAAGCATGGTTTGAAGATCACTCAAACGTTCCTCATCCGTCCCTGCAAAATAGTGAAACTGATGCCCAACTGTTTTACCAATTTTTAAATGATAACCCCATTGCTGTAAAACATCAAGACACGTTTGTATCTTTTCGATTGGCATAAAACCAGAGGGACAAACAACACCTATGGCATCGCCTTTTTTTAAATCGGGAGGAATGATCATTCAGTTGTTTTTCAAAAAATGTAGATGTATAACAAAGCGTAAAAATGAGTGACACAACGAAGCCGATAGTAGCATCGGGGCTCGTTCATAAAATTAACTTACAGCACAAGAATTATGAATCCTGCTTAACCATTTTCTCGGCATTTTCTGCTACCTGCAAAGCTTCTATAAATTCATCTATATCGCCGTTGATAACCGCATCGAGATTATACGATGTTACTCCAATGCGATGATCCGTAACTCTGCCCTGCGGCCAGTTGTAAGTGCGGATCTTTGCACTTCTGTCGCCGGTACTCACCAACGTTTTTCTATGACGGGAAATTTCATCTTCCTGCTTGCGCACCTGTTCTTCATACAATTTTGTACGAAGCATCGTCATCGCTTTTTCTCGGTTGCCAAGCTGACTTCTTTCTGTTTGACAAACAACCACTGTTCCCGTTGGAATATGTGTTAACATCACTTTCGTTTCCACCTTGTTAACGTTTTGCCCGCCGGCACCACCGCTTCTTGCTGTTTCCATTTTTACATCTGCGGGATTTAATTCAAAATCTATTTCTTCGGCTTCGGGCATAACCGCCACCGTTGCTGCAGAAGTATGAACACGTCCCTGTGTTTCGGTAGAAGGCACACGTTGCACACGATGAACACCACTTTCAAATTTGAGCGTTCCATAAACATCTTCGCCCTGCACTTCCACCATCACTTCCTTATAACCGCCAACCGTTCCTTCACTTTCGCTAACTATGTTTGTTTTCCAGCCTTTCTTAGCGCAATAACGCAGGTACATATTGAGGAGATCACCGGCAAATAAAGATGCCTCATCGCCACCAGTTCCTGCACGAATTTCAAGAACCGCATTTTTATCATCCTGCGGATCCTTTGGAATCAGCAGTTGGGTTAAATGTTTTTCAAGTTCTTCTTTCTTCACTTCCAGTTCAGGCAATTCCATTTTTGCAAGTTCCCGCATATCTTCATCATCACCATTCAATGCTTCTTTGCTAAAGTCGTAGTCATCCAGCACTCGCTTATATTCTGTATAAGGGTTTACTATTTTTTCAAGGTCACGATATTCTTTGCTCAGGCGACCAAACTCTTTTTGATTATTAATGATCTCAGGGTTTGTAAGCGCAACCCCAACCTGGTCGAAACGTGCCTTTATTGCTTCTAATTGCTCTAACATAGTTTTTTGTTTTGCAGTTGCTTTTCCTGTTGCTAAACTGCATTTAAGTGCGCAAAATTAAGCGATTTCAAGTGCATCTTTTAATCGTTTAAATGTTAGATTTTGTTATTGTTTAAGGATATAAAAGCTTATTGAGTACGTGTTTTTATGATACCAGCAGCGGCATTTTATAGCATCGTCCCTTGCGTCGCAATCACTTCATCTGCATAAATAGTGGCATCAAGAAAAGTATAAAAAGTATTCTTTTAATCAACAACTTCAATCACATTCATATCATTATCGAGTATAACCAACTGTGCAGGGAAATCTTTTTTTAACAAGGCGATCTCATCGCTTTTTTTTATCACTCTTGCGGGATAAAGGCTGCACATGCGCAATGCTTCTTCCAGCTTTATGCCTACTTTCTCCACTAAATTTTTTACGGCTTTATTAAGCTGCAATGCTGAACCACTGAGAATTCCATTCGAAACATATTTATCCCCATCAAATGTATGCGGGTAATAACCTTGTGTTGTTTCGGTAACTGCATCAGTAATAACAAATAACCTATCACCCATAATTTTTTTGGCGATTCTTACCGCCGCAAAATCTACATGATAACCATCCGGAATAACACTTGCCCTAACAACGGGATGATCCATTGAAGCGCCAACAAGTCCGGGTTCACGATGGTGCAAAGGACTCATTGCATTAAATAAATGGGTTACCGCTTCAATGCCGTTATTAAAGCTATCCGTCGCTTGTTGATAAGTAGCATTGCTATGACCAGCAGAGATGGTAATGTTATAGGAACGAATCAATTCTATTGCTTCCTGTGATACTTCTTCCGGCGCCAATGTGATGATCTTTATTACATCTTTACCATATTCCAATAATTCTTTTGCCTGCTCAATAGAAGGAGAAAATATCCAGTCGGGATTGTGTGCACCTCTTCTTATTTTGCTTATCCATGGGCCTTCAACATGTAAACCCAAAACGCCTTTGCCGCCCTGCTTCCAGTAATCTCTTATGGCATCAATACAAGGAAAAATAACCTCATAGGTATTCGTGGCAACAGTAGGCATACAATAAGCAGCACCGCCTTCTTTTGCATAGCGGTAAATCTCACTCACAGTAAAGGCATCGGGATAAACAGCAAGTAATCTTCCAAAAGCACCATAAAGCTGAAGATCAATGAAAGGAGGAGCAATAATCGCATCGCCATAATCTTTTACTTCAACATCTGGGTCTAAAGTGATAGAAGGAATAACAGCTTCGATAATTCCATCTTCCGTTACCACAGCGTGATGACGTAAAACACTTGTGCCTGTATAAATATTATCAGCTTTATAAGCAATTCGTTTATTCATGAGTGATGACAAATTTATCAGCGTCTCTCCAGAAAGGAAATTTATTTCTTACTTCTGTTAACCACTCTTTTTGTAAAGTGATGGTGAAGGCTTCTTCCTTATGTTCGTTATGATATAAGATTTCACCCAACGGATCAATTACCATGCTGTCGCCGCTGTGATAAATATTATTGCCATCATTCCCAATACGGTTTACGCCTATCACATAACATTGATTTTCTATCGCTCTTGCCTGCAATAAAGTTTTCCATGCAACATTTCTTCTTTCGGGCCAGTTGGCTACATAGATAAGCAGATCATATTCCGGTTCATTTGAAGAAGCTGGAGATTGTCTTGCCCAAACCGGAAAACGCAGATCATAACAAACCTGCAGGTTTATTTTCCATCCTTTTACGGAAGCGATCAAACGTTTATCACCGGGCTTATAATGTTCATCTTCTTTACCATAAGCAAACAAATGACGTTTATCATAACAGCCATAATTTCCATTGGGAAGCATCCAGATAAGACGATTATAATAATTTCCGTTTTCTTTGATCATAACGCTGCCAGTGAGGATGACCTTCTTTTGAGAAGCGATACGTTTCATCCAGGAGACTGTTTCATCCTGCATTGTCTCAGCAAATATTTTGGGTTTCATACTAAAGCCGGTGCTGAACATTTCCGGAAGAATAACAACTTCTGTTTTTTCGTGAAGATTATTAATCTTCTCCTCAAACATCGAGATGTTGGCCTGCTTATTTTCCCAATGCAAAGGTGTTTGTATCAATGTACAGGTAAGAGAGGACATGCTCAAAACTACTGAGGATTATATAAGCAGCAAAAAATGATAAGGGATAAAAAGACTTAATTACAGCGGTTGCATTTTCCGCTTACCAAAACTTCGGTTTGCTTCAATACAAAACCATTGGGCAGATGCACTTCAGGAATAGCAACGTGTTCTAAGCAATAAGTAGTACCGCAATCATCGCAGATAAAATGCACATGGTCATCGTGATGATGTCCTTCACTGCATTCTTCTTTACACAAGGCATAACGAACAGAATTATCTGCAGTAGGAATAGGATGAATAATACCTTTTTCAACAAAGGTTTGCAGGGTGCGGTAAATTGTTACACGGTCAAATTCTTCATGTGTTTGTTTTTCAATATCTGCATGAGCAAGCGCACCGTCGCTTTGCTGGAATAACTCGAGTATTTTTTTTCTGCTTCCTGTAACACTAAGCTGGTTTTTCCGGAGTATATCGTCAATAGTCGAGGTCATAATTCTTAAGGATTATTGGTGAACAAACTATTTACAAACCTGCTGTTGCTAACCTTTTCATCCAATAGATCTTGTATATCGTTTTCCAGTTTTTTTATATCCTCTTCTTTCAGCCCGTCATAAATTTGTCCACGCACTTTTCCATTCTTATCAACCAAAGCCCAGAACTGGGTATGTAAAAACTGGTCTTTTATATCAATAACACTGTTATGCGGATCATCAAGCATAAAACTCCTTCTTGCCGCATTGTAAAGACTATCTTTTCTGCCTGTTAGAAACACCCATTTTTGCGTATCTACCTGTAAAGAGTCAGCGTATTGTTTTAGTTTTTGTGGTGAATCTGTTTCAGGATCAGAGGTGAGGGAAACAATCATAAAACCGGGAGTATCCTTGTAATGTTCATACACTTTTTTCATGTTGTTATTCATACGTGGGCAAATGCCCTTACACGTAGTGAAAAAGTAGTTTACCACGCAAACCTTGCCGGCCATGTTGTTATTGGTGAAAGTCTGGCCATCTTCATTAGTGAAAATAAACGGTTCAACCGTACTCAATACAGCAGACCTTGTTTTCCAATTATCCGTGCCGGCGAAAACAAAGAACAGGTACGCAACAATAAGCACAAAAAAGAATGCCACATAAACGAAAACTTTTTTCCTGAACATGATGTAAAGGTACGTCACCTAAAGAGCTTTTACAGATATTGACAAACGCTTAACTTTTATTTTGCAACAATGTTGCAAACTTATAGTTTCGCTTCCTAAATTTGCAGAATGAACTGGAAGATAAACTGGGATACTCTCGGAATAACTGCTTCTGTAGCCTGCGCCATTCATTGTGCTTTGTTGCCACTCGTGCTTACAAGCCTTCCGATTTTCGGTGTGGAGGTTTTGAATAATAATTTCTTTGAGTATGCGATGATCGCTGCTGCGTTTATAATAGGATCGGTTTCGTTATATCATGGATGGAAAAGGCATCATCACCGCGGCCTGCCTTTGCTGTTTTTTACAACAGGTGTCGCTTTTCTTTTTGCCAAACAAATATGGCATGAATGGCATTTGTATTTTCTTGCTCCCGCAGTTCTGTTTATTGTTACGGCGCATTATATAAATTACCGTTTTTGCAAAGAAGCAAATCATTGTCACGCTACTGATTGTTCGCATTAATCAAACAGCCTGCGGCATTAACCGGAGGC
>JAEZRL010000237.1 GCA_023440945.1 Bacteroidota bacterium | reverse complement strand
GCCTGTTGTGTCACTCACTTGTACGTCTCGTTTTCATGGCAACATTAAATTATAATAATAATTGCTTGTCGATGCTTTAAAAAGCCTTTTATTCCTTTAGCAATTGCAAAAGCTTATCAAATGCTTCCTGGTTTTCTTTGTTGTTAAGCGCCGCAGCGATGTCCTTTTTCTCTGATGCATTTAAATGAAAACTTAACGACGCCACTGCATCCTTTTTTGCAGGTACATATTGAAAAGTGACGCGGTAAAATTGCGGCCCGAAAGCATCATACAGATAATCTACCTGGTCAGTTTGATAATAATCCTGCAGCTTGAACCAGTTATTCTGCAACAACAAAAGAGGTTTGGTTAGAAAACTGATAATGCTGTTTGTTTCATAAGGCCTGTCCCAATCGCCCAAACGTCTGTCCCGAATATTTATCAGTACAACTTTTGAAGTGTTTTCATGCAGCCAGTTTCTAAACACATTTATAAATCGCAAAGAAGTTTCCACACCAAAATTATCCCGTAAACCGGCATCCATCACATCAATAACCGGTTCTGTTGGTAACCAAACGTTTGGCAATACATAAGGGAATGTTGCATTCATACGCATTGCGGAAAGAACACGAAGATTAGAAGGATTTTGTTTACTGAAGAACGAAGTAAAATCAATTCCATCTGCACTGTTGGTAAATAGTTTTGATGTGTCTGTTGTGGCTTTCATCATGTAGCGTTGTGGCCGCGGACTGACAATCATTTTTCTTCCATCACGGCTGATAACCGAATTAAAAAATATTGACGGAATAACAGCATCTTCTTCCGGTTGTTTATAAAAACCCAGTGGTTTATTCAGAAAGCCATGTGTGTTTTCATTCAGCTTTTGTTCAAATGCATAAGCACGGTCTTTCACATAAGAATATCCATCAATCGTAAACTTAGAAGCCGGGCCTATTAAATCTCTCGAAACAAATGAAGAGAATAAAGGATTTAAAAGATCTTTTGAAATATCATCCAGGTATCTTTTATCATTCAAATTAATTGAACTGCCTTTTATCTTTTCCAAATACAAAGCCCTGTAATAAGTTGCACCTAACATGCCGCCTGATGCACCGGATATCAAAACTGTATGCGGCATCAATTGGCCGTTTGTTATACTATCCAATTTCTGTAAAGTATTCATAGTAAAGGCGGCGCTTCGTGTACCACCACCACTTACTGCTATTAATAACAACACGGGTTTCTGGGATGATTGTTTTGCTTTCCATTTTTCCAGTGTTTTTAAAAATGATTCCTTGTCTGACTGGATGTTTTCAGGTGAAGCAAGGCTATCAATAGTGGCGTTATCATAAGAAGGTCTTTGGGAATAGTTTTGATAATTCAAACCATAAGCTTTATTTCTTGGATCGATAATATTGTTTTGATACATCCAGTTAAAAACAAGATACAGTACTATAAGAATGGGGATCGTCCAATGACCAAACCATAAGGAAAACGCAGCAGCAACACCAATTAAAATGGCAAAGAAAACAGTGATGCTTGCCGCCGCCGGAATTTGAAAAACGGAATTATCAGATAAAAAACCAATACTCAACAGAAAGCCAAATGCAAGCAATATAGCTATAACTGCGGCCACATGATGGCGTTTAAAAATAGCACTCAAAAAATCGTGGCTGTAATGCCTTACATCTCTCGGTTTTCGCAAACCTAGTTTTGCACTTAAAAACCAGTCAACTCTTATTTCGTTATTAGCAGCAGGCAAAGGAAATCTTTTGCTTACCAAATCATAGTTCGCATTTGCTGTTAATATTACCGAACCAAATCTTTTATAGATGGTTTTATCTGCTCCAAAAAAATAAACAAAGGCAATAAGGATAGATAAAAAAACGCCAAACAAAAAACAAAAGAGAAGAATGCTTATGTCAAGCACAGGCAATAATTCACGGTAATAATTGTAATGTGCTGCTTCAATAAAATAAAACACAAGAAAGATCAGCGGTATTACTGCATTATTGATGCAGAATTTCAAAAATGGTTGAGCTGTTGTAGCTAAGAACTGGATATGTTTTGTGTGTAAAATAAACGTAGCGATATTCCAGCTCATGATAAAAATACCGATGGTAAAACCAACGATCATAAAACTGAAAGTGTTGACCTGCCCCAGATATTCCGGCGCAAGAAATAAAGTATTTGCACCAAAAGGTTGCATAAAACTTCCACCAACTGTCGCAAATAAAATGTACCAGAATATCAACAGCACCTGGTAACGTTTAAAATGCAACAGCACTAACTGAACCGGCAAAGAATAATAAAATCCAACAAGATATGTCTTCATGTACGAAGTGCTTTTTTCCCAAGCCGTTCCAAAATATCATTCATCATATCAACTTGTATCTGCTGAATTTCCATAAGGCGTTCCTGTTGATTAACGATAAGATGATCTATTTTCTCATGCAGCAAACGAATTTCGAGTTCGGATTTAAGGTTGATCATATAATCTTTTTTTGCCCGTTCCCTGTCTTTTTCTTCCTGCCTGTTCTGGCTCATCATTATAACCGGAGCCTGAATGGCTGCAAGACAGGATAAGATTAAGTTCAATAAGATAAAAGGATAAGGGTCGAAGCCTTTATCAGATAACCAGATTATATTTAAGAGCATCCAAAGAAATATGAATACGGAGAACAGAATAATGAAGCGCCAGCTTCCTCCAAATTTCGCAACATTATCTGCCAATTTTTGTCCGGTGGTTAAAGTGGGAAATTTATCTTCATTTAATAATTTATCGCTCAGCGTTTCATCTTTTTGCATCGTTTCAATTACCTGCTTTTCAAGATCCGTAAGCGTTCCCAGTTCTTGTGCGAGAGAATTTTGTATATAGCGATTTCTGTAAGTATTTAATTCGGAAAGCGTGATAGAATCATTGTCGGAAAAATCAGAATAATCTTTTTTTATCTCATCCAGAATACATTTACGGATCAATTTGCCTGTTACCCGTTCCGTTACAGGATGCGGTTTTTTAGAAATGAAGCTTACAAAACTTTCCATAATCTGCTTAATTGCTTTGAAACGAACATGATGGATAAGCATTAACAAGGAGTGTGAAATTGCGCTTTGTCATGAAGGTTCCATCTGATCTTAATATAATAATAAAAAGACTTTCAGATGAAAAGTTAATACAAATTGCGATTAGGAAAACATTGAACAGAAATTTTATAAACAAGTTAAGGTTGCCTGATTTATTACTTTATTCCTACATTCTTTTGAGAAAAATGCTCTTTGCTAAAAAGAATTCATTTACTGGCGATAAAAAACAGAATAGAATCACTTTTATAATGAGTTTTATTGAGAAAAACCTGACAATAAGCTTTATTCAACCCAAACTAAAATTACGTAGATAGAAGAATGGACCACAGCCAAATTCTGGACGAATACATAATAATTACAACAGTAAACAAAGGTTATTTAAAGATATTCGATTTATGGATGGAATATTTTGACAGACTTGATTATAGTTCCATTCTTCATGTTATAACTTACGATAAAGACAGTGATGAATATGTTAAGCGGAAGGGAGTAAATACAATTAGGGTTTATGATGAGGTTAAAACGCCAAACGATATTTTTTATACAAGACTCAAAACTATTTCAGGATTTTTAAAAAGAGGCAAGCATATTGTTCATACTGATGCTGATGCTTTTTGGCTTAAAGATGTTTTGCCAGCAGTTATAAATAAAGATTTTGATTTGCAGAGTTCTATTGGTCATGGAATACCCGAATCAGTATTGCAGGCTTGGGGCTTTTCGCTTTGCTGTGGATTTTATATTCTTCATTCAAATAAAGACACTATAAAACTTTTTGAGCAGTGGATTCCAAAAGCAATGGAAAAAAGATCTGATCAAAGAGCTTTGAATGAATTATTATTAACGCATGATGTAAGGTGGAACTGCAACAATACGGAGTACAACACCGGATATTGTGTTTATTTCAATTTATCCGTTCATGCTATTGATTTGAATATTATTTCACGCAAGAAACGAAAAGGAGTGTGGGTTTATCATCCATCTCTTAAAGTGAAATACGAGCAGGTTAAATTGAGAACAGCCCTGAGTAAATTAATGAAAGTAGATAACAGTGCTTTCCTTAATAAGATGCATAACAAAACCTTCTTCAAATTCTCAACCTGGCATCAGTATATCCTTAAATCTTTAGATGACCGAAAGAAGAATGCTGGATAATTTGCAAGTTGAGGATAAATGATTCTATTTGTTATAAATGGATCTTCTCACCGGCTCCGGCAAAAATTGGCCGGCATCACCTCCGTGCCGTATCACATCTCTCACCAATGTTGATGCAACGGAAGTAAACTGTGGCGAACAGGTTAAGAAAATGGTTTCTATATGCCCATCCAAGCTTCTGTTCATATCTGCAATAACTTTCTCGTATTCAAAATCGCTTACATAACGAATGCCACGTAGAATAAATTTGGCATTGATATTTTTGCAACAATCAACCGTTAAACCTTCATAAATAAGAGCATCCACTCTTGGCTCGTTTTTATAAATTTCTTTTATCCATTCAAGACGTTGTTCATCGCTGTACATTGGTTGTTTATTCACATTTTTACCGATGCCGATAACAAGCTTATCAAACAGGTCGAGTGAACGGTTTACAATGTCAACATGCCCTAACGTTACAGGATCGAATGTTCCGGGAAATAAGCAAATACGTTGCATAAGTATTACGATATGAGCGTGAATGTACGAATGTTAACAGAATAAGGTTATGCCTGTTGCAGTTGGTTTATTTTTTGGTATAAATAATGTACAACAAAATGTATCTTTTATCAAGCTAACAATATAAAAACACTTATATGAGACCTTTTAAATTTACTTCTTTTCTTTTCCTGCTTTTTATGATTGTTTCATTAACCGCCTGCAGTGTGCAGAAAAAATTGCATAATCGTGTAACGGGTTTATGGAATATTGCTTCGTACCATGAGAATAATTTAAATACCCCTGATGCCGGAATGTCGAACATAGGTACAATGAGTTTCTTTAGCAATGGCACCGGAACAGGAAGTATCAGTTTTAACATCTCACAGAACAGTAATCTTAAAGGTGGTACTTTCAAATGGAGCAATACGGATAATACGGTTACGATTACCGATTCTAACACCGGTCTTGCAAAATCCTGGATCGTTATTAAAAGCAGTAAGAGTAAACAAGAATGGCAATCAACTGATGGAACAGGAAATGTTCAGTCTTTAACACTTACAAAAGTGAAGTAATCATTTGTTTTTGCCCTGTAACATTGGTACGAAATGAAAGTAGTCGAAGTTCTCTTCTTTCAAAGAGCGATCGGGTTCTTTTGTTATACGGAGCATTCGTTGTACGTCTTTCTCATCAACATTAACAGGAATTACCATCATACCGCCAATTTTCATTTGTTCAATAAGTTTTTGCGGAATATATGGCGCTGCTGCAGTAATAAGGATTTTATCGAACGGGGCAAAAGAAGGTAAGCCTTCAAATCCATCACCATAAAAAAATTTTATGTTAGGATATTTATTTTTGAAAACGTAATTCTTTTGCAATTCGTCGTATAATTTTTTTTGTCTTTCAATAGTGTAAACTCTTGCACCGATCTCCGCCAGAACAGTCGCCTGATAAGCGCTTCCTGTTCCTATTTCCAAAACTTTATCACCTTTTCGAACCTGCAATAATTCTGTTTGATAAGCTACGGTATAAGGTTGAGAAATCGTTTGTCCTTCTGCAATGGGAAAAGCCCTGTCTTCATAAGCAATTTTATCAAAAGCTGAATCAAGGAAATAATGGCGTGGGATATGTGCAATGGCGTGCAGCACTTTTTCATCTGTAATGCCTTTTGCCTGCAGCGTTTTAACTAATTGCTGCCTTAATCCTTTATGCTGATATGTGTCTTCGTACTTCCTCATACCGTGCAAGATAATGCTCGCAAAACTGTATAAATAAATTTTTCTTTTGTATTTTTTCAACTTCAAAATCAATTGCAAAATTAAACATTGTAATACGATAACTTACTGCTTATCTTAGCGGCACTTTTTTAAAATTAGCAATAGCAACAGGAATAAAAATCAAATCAGATACATGAAATCAACAACACGTGTTCAGCTCTCCCTGATGATGTTCCTTGAGTTTTTTATCTGGGGTGCATGGTATGTAACGATGAGCACTTATTTAGATAAAGTTTTGCATGCAGACGGAGTGCAGATAGGTGCTGCTTACAGCGCGATGGCAATCGCAACTATCTTCTCGCCCTTTTTTGTAGGCATGATCGCCGACCGCTTTTTTTCTGCGCAGCGGGTGTTGGGTGTTCTGCATTTAATAGGTGCTGTTTTATTGTATTATATCACAACCATCGAAAACCCCAATTCTTTTTACTGGGTACTGTTGTTGTATTCATTAATGTACGCCCCTACGCTGGCATTGGTTAACTCTGTTGCATTCAGACAAATGACAGACACAAGCAAAGAGTTTGCTTCTATTCGCGTACTTGGAACAATAGGCTGGATCGCTACCGGATGGATGATTGATAAGGTGCTGAAGATTGAACCTTCTCAATATGCTATGACGTTTAAAATGGCTGCGATCGCTTCGGTGATATTAGGTTTGCTTAGTTTCTTTTTACCTGATACACCACCTAAAGCAAAAGGTACACAAACAACTTTCAGACAAATATTGGGTGCAGATGCTTTTGTGCTTTTTAAGGACCGTTCGTTCCTCACCTTCTTTATCGCATCTGTTCTTATCTGCATACCGCTTTCATTTTATTACAGCTTTACCAATTTATATCTGCAGGAAGCAGGTATGAACAATGTAACAAGCAACATGACCTTCGGGCAATTCTCTGAAGCATTTTTTATACTGCTCATTCCATTCTTCTTTCGAAGATTGGGCGTTAAATGGATGATCGCTTTAGGCATGATCGCCTGGGCTGTTCGCTTTTTATTTTTTGGTTATGGCGATGCCGGTGCTAACTTATGGATGCTGTTTGCAGGTATTGTTTTACATGGCGTTTGTTTCGATTTCTTTTTTGTTACCGGCCAGATCTATACCGATAGTAAGGCCGGTCTAAAAATTCAAAGCCAGGCACAAGGAATGATAACTATGGCAACATATGGTATTGGTATGTGGATAGGTACATTGTTATCCGGTTATGTAAAAGATATTTACACCGTTAACAATGTAGCTGAATGGAGAAGCATTTGGATGGTTCCGGCAATTATTGCAGCCGCCGTGCTCGTGTTGTTCCTGTTGTTCTTCAGGGATAATCAAAAATCTGCGGTACACACAGAAGCAGTGGAATTAGTGTAAATGTTTTTTATGGTACAAGCTGCAGTGCTGCTATCATCGCCTGTTGTGTCACTCACTTGTGCTGAAGTAATTTCAAGGAGCAAACAATTGCCTGACACTACTTTAAAAAGCGTCAGACAACCAAGAATAATAAATCTTTATTCATCATCAAAAATTAAACTCCCCTCCAGGGGTTGGGGGCAACAATTATGAAACGAATTGCTATGCTCGGCTCGGGATTCATCGGCCGCTTTTATGCAGATTCACTGCAGGGTTACAGAAGTAGAGATAAGATCGTAAGCATTTATTCAAGAAGAGAAGAAAGCACAAAAAAATTTGCGGAAGATTATAAAGTAGGGCATCGTACAACGAATATGGAAGAAGCAATTGCTCATCCTGATGTAGATGTTGTATGCATCGCTTTACCAAATAATCTTCACGAAGAAGCAGTTATGCTTTGCTGTAAACATAAAAAAGCGGTGATAACAACCAAGCCTTTAGGTCGCAATGCAGAAGAAGCAAAACGCATGTTGCTTGCAGTAGAGGAAGCAGGCATTTTTAACGGTTATCTCGAAGACCTGGTATATACACCCAAATTTATAAAAGCACATGAAAGTGTTCGCAACGGTGCACTTGGCAGAATATTATGGGCAAAGTCAAGAGAAACCCATCCCGGTCCACATAGCGAATGGTTCTGGAATATAGAAGAAGCCGGTGGCGGTTGTATTCTCGATCTTGGTTGTCATTGTGTTGAGATAACAAGAAGTTATATCGGTAAAGACATAAAGCCAATTGAAGTAATGTGTTGGGCGGATACACAGGTAAAACCAATTGATGCAGAAGATCACGCTATTGGTTTGGTTAAATATGAAAATGGTTCGATTGCCCAATTTGAAGTAAGCTGGACTTTCCGTGGAGGCCTTGATCTTCGTGATGAGGTGATGGGCACAGAAGGAACTATATGGATAAACAGTTTCCTTCGTACAGGGTTTGATATGTTCACTACCGGAAAAGGTGCCGATTATGTAGCAGAAAAAGCAGAAAGCAACAGCGGCTGGCTTTTTCCTGTAGGTGATGAATTAAACGAGCTCGGTTATAACCACATGTTCATGGATATGTTCAACTCAATGGAACAAGGTGTTGATCCCAAAGAAACTTTTTACGATGGTTATGTGGTAAATGCAGTTTTGGATGCTGCTTATCGTTCAGCCAAAAGCAAGTTGTGGGAACCGGTTAAACTTGATATCTGGAGAGGAAAAGAAGGACTGAGCAAGGAAAGTCATTTAACCGAATACGATGCAGATCATTATTTAATTAAAGAAGAGATGACGCATTTTGGCGCAAAGAAAGTGATATTGAAAAACAAGCATACAGGCAAAATAGAAGAACGTGTCCTGAATGCTTAATTGAATATTTTTATTAAAAAAAGCCTTGCATTTGCAGGGCTTTTTTTATTTATAATTTACGGCTGATTAGATTTTGCTTAATTCTTTATAATCATCACCTGCAACAAACTAAAACTATTTGTTTTGCAATACAAAGTTTATTCATGAGAAAAGTGCTGTTGTTATTGCTATTAATTCTATCTGTTTTTTTATTAAAAGCCCAGCCTGTAAAAGTAGATTCAGCAAGTTTTTTTAGTAGCTTTAGATATACTTCAATTTCTGTGACCGATATTAATTTTTCGCCTCCTTATACTTTTAAAGAGGTTAAGGTGTTAGATTACCGTCCTGATACTTTTCATATCGGTTTTTACCGCAGCAGTTTCGTTTTGCGAAAAGCAGTTTCACTTGAAAAAGAAGAAAGCCTTCAAAACTTATTTTCATATCACCTTCAAAACGATAGCTCAGATAATAAGATTTTGATCGTTGTTAACCATTTGAATATTCAAAACATTCCATCAGCAGAATTGAAACAAATTGCGGGTTATAAGTTTAATGAGTATGCGGGTTATATCACTTATACAGCCAAGATTTATTTAGACAGGGATTCTTTTTTTATTCCTTTGTTGAAAATTGATACTGCATTTCTTAGTAAGAAAAATGTAGAGAATGCTGCATCGGATTTACTGGAAAGCGTACTAATTTATACTTCCAAAGTGATAAAGGATGCAATGCAAAACAACGTTTTTGCAAAAAGGCGTCACCTCACTATCAACGAAATGCTTGCTTTTAATCCTCATGATACTTATCCTGATAAAGTTAATACAGATACTACTTCGGGTATTTATTTAACTTTTGATGATTTTCTTCACCACAGACTTACAGAAAACAAGTATCGCCTGGAGTTGTTTAAAGATGAATGTTACTATATATACATAAAACAACCTGATGGTTCTGAATATATAACCAGAGATATATGGGGAATATGTGACAATGGCCGTAATTATATAATGAATTATGGTTTTCTTTTTCCACTTTATAAGGCAGGAAATGCTTTTTTCTGGAATGGATTTTTTCTTTATCGTGATAAATCTCTTCCTGTGCCATTCATGGCTCCTATAGGAAGTACCACTGCTTACGGATATGGTAGTATTCGTACGGGTTTTAAAATGATCTATGCACCTTATCTCCTCAACATGACTACTGGAAATCAATTCTAAAACTTCGATGTTGCAATGCTTTAAACTTCATTTATTATCTTGCTGTAATGGATCAATCGAATGACATAAAAGCACTGAAAGAACGATTGGAGCAATTATCCAAACAAGTTGCAGATCAACAAAAACAAATTGCTTCGCTTGAACAAAAAATGAATGAAAATAAATTAGCACAACCCCTATATTCTGTTTCAAAAAGAACAAATAAAACGGCTACACCTTCCTTTGAATTGGAGAACTTTATCG
The DNA here is from genome assembly GCA_023440945.1 of Bacteroidota bacterium. Taxonomy (GTDB): domain Bacteria; phylum Bacteroidota; class Bacteroidia; order Chitinophagales; family Chitinophagaceae; genus JAEZRL01. Next base: position 1,617 of record JAEZRL010000237.1, on the reverse strand, counting down.
GCCTACGTCTAATTCACCTGGTTGGAATTGTTGTGCTTGTAATTGGTTTAGCTATCGGTGTGAAATATGCTATTGATCAAAATCTTATCTCACCTTTTACACGCATTGCTTTGGCTTATGCAGCAGGAGGTTTGCTTTATATATTATCCTTATATCTGAGAAATAAATACGAAGCCTTCTCTGCTATTTTATTTAGTGGAAGCATGGCTTCATTTTATTTTACTACGTATGCAGCCACTGTTTATTATAATATCCTACCCGGCTGGATGGCTTTTGTTGCAATGATCTTGTTAACGATCTATACAGCCTACACATCTGTTCAATATAACCGGCAGGAGATAGCTGTTTTGGGAATGGTTGGCGCTTATGGCATTCCCTTTCTTATCAGCAAAAATACCGATGCAAGCTTGCTTTTCTTTTGCTACATTTTGCTTATTAACACTGGTATTGTTTTTCTTGCATTTAAACGTTTGTGGCAAACGCTAAAATGGCTTTCATTCTTTATAACGTGGTTTATTTTCATCGGTTGGACGTTTGTTCGATATCATTCATCAGAACAATTTACCGGTGTTGTTTTTATGAGTTTATTCTGGCTGCTTTTTATGCTAAGTGCTGTTATCAGTTACAATAAAAAGAAAAAACTTAACGGTGCAGACAGAAGCATAATTGTTTTAAACAACATTGCTGTTTATATAGCATCACTGGTTTTATTCAATATTGATTTCAACAAATCTACTGGTGCAGATGTTACAGGTATTTTCGCTTTGTTATGTTTTATTCTTTCATATGCTACAGGAAAAATATTTTTAGCTGAAACAAAATTGCCAAGGTATCTTGCTTTGGAAGCAATTACAGCGTTGATCATTTTTGCAGCACTTCAATTCAAAGGCATCAGTATAACATTTATATGGTTGAGTATTGCAGTTGTGTTGTTTGTAACAGGAATTTATTCCAATAAATCATGGCCACGACTTGCCTCGATCGCCACATTTGCCCTAACACTTTTAAAACTTCTTCTGTTTGATAGTCTTAAGTTCTCAACTATTCAAAAAATCATTTCTTATATTATCATAGGCAGCTTGTTGCTGATTGTTTCTTTCTTCTATCAAAAATTCAAACTTGCTTTTTTCCCAAAAAAAGATGATGATGGAAGTGAATGATTAATGATTGAAATCAGAATAGCTGAAGTGGGAGAAACAAAATTAATATTTAACATTCTTCCGATGTTGCAATAAACGTTTAACCCGCATGGATAATTCCGGTGGATTGAAGGGCTTTGTAAGAAAGTCATCAGCGCCTAATTGAAAAGCTTCCATTACTGTTGATTCCTTGCCGATGGCTGATAACACAATAACAGGAATATTCTTCGTTGGGTCGGATTTTACGATACCTATCAACTCCAAACCCGAAGTGAAAGGCATTAATATATCGGTGATAATAAGATCAATGGAATCTTTTTCAAGTGTTTGCAATGCTTCTTTTCCATCAGTTACAACAACCGTTTCATAACCATCGTTGTTCAACTGTTTTTGAATAACAAGCAGCATTAAGGGTTCATCTTCAGCAATAAGAATCTTCATGAAGAATAGTTTTACTAGTACGGATTAATTTGCAAAA
>JAEZRL010000217.1 GCA_023440945.1 Bacteroidota bacterium | reverse complement strand
TTGAAGCTGGATAAAGAATTTACGTTGCTGTAAGAAGCAAGTTGTTTATCTATCATTGAATCGGTTACCTGTGGTTGAGAGTTATTAAAGTTTCCGCGAACAAAACTTCCCGTAAGGGTTAATGTGTTTCTTATATCAATAAAATAATCTGCTCCTGCCCGGAGAAACGCAAATGAGCCTTTGTTAAGCGAATTGCTTGTTTGATAAACATCCGTTGCCGGATAAAAAGGTGTTGCATGATTATGACGATCCAAAGAAGAAGTGCCTTTTGATTTTCGTTGATTATAATTACCACTTGCGAAAAAGTTTACTTTACCCTGGCGAACATTTAAATCCCCTCCTGCATTAAAACGGCCACGACTATCAACACCTGCTCTTACGCCGCCATTATAACCAACCTTCCTGTTTTTCTTCAGCACGATGTTCAATATGCCTGCATTTCCACCGGATGCATCAAATTTGGCAGAAGGATTAGTAATTAATTCAACGCGGTCAATAATATCTGCTGGAATTTCATCAAGAGTAAGCGTTGTTGGTCTTCCATCCACAAATAATTGTGGCGCAGAGTTTCTTAAAGTAACATTTCCGTCAATATCAACATTCAGCGATGGTATTTGTTTCATTACTTCAACCGCCGTTTGCCCCGTGCTTACAATATTTTTATCTACATTAAAAACTTTACGATCAACACCCATTTCAAAAAACGGTTTCACTGCTGTTGTTACCGTTACGTTTGCAAGCGTTGCATCAACCTGTTCCAATTTAATATTACCAAGGTCTTTATCAATCATACCCAGCATTTGCTGCATACGATTCTGACCGGCATTTTCATCATTGTTCCCGCCGTTTGCTGCGTTATTATTAGCGCCTCTCTGGTATTTCAATCCAAATGAAACGGTATCTTCAAAATCTTTATAACCAACAGAAGTAACTCTCAATTTAAAGTTGCCAAATACAGGAAGGTTCTCTAAACTAAAATCACCATTTTGTCTTGCCAAAACAGTAGCAATAATAACCTGGTGTTGTTTTTTTGTTGATGTATCAAACCTGTTACCAAGCAACTGCACGGTTGCCCCATCAATACCTTTATTGGTTTTGTTATCAACCACTTTGCCATAAAAATGGCCCATATTCATGTTTTGTCTTTGAGTTCTTGCGGTGGCAGGAAATTGTGTTTTACCGGCATAAAAAATGCCAAGGCACATCAAAAAAAGTAAATACTTTTTCATCTTATTATAATTGTAATATTTTTACGGATATCTTTTATTTACCCAACTTTTGTGCTGCTATTTTACTTCGTTGCGTCGCACTCTTGTACGCTTGTAACATTACGCAGCATCCTCTATTTCAGACATACAAATTCAATGTAATATTGCTTCGGGTTCGGCAGAAAATTAGAATTATTCGGCAATACCTTTTAGTGCTTAGGCGATCAATGTAATAAGCACCTGTACAATACCGATAATGAAGCCCAAAACACCCCCCAGCAATTCTACAAACTTGAATTCTTTTGACATGATTTGATTGAGAATATCTTCCAGCTTTTCACTGGAAAAAGAAGAAACCCTGCTGTAAACGATCTTTTCAAGGTCAAGGTCTTTTTGCAGTTCCCCCATATAATTCTGCATGATAACGGGGAAAAGATTTTGCAGCTCTTCAATAAAGATGCGCTTCATTTCATCAATCGTTTTTTCGCCTACAAACATGGCGATCATTGGCATTTGCTGACCCAGCTTCACACGTAAGAATTCATCAATATGCTTTTCAACAAAAGGCATTATTTTTTGAATGTTTTCCGGGTTAGATATCTTCTGTTCAATATCACGAAAAGAAAGCAATTCATCGCCTACCAGCTTGCCTAATTTTTCAGCAAATTGTTTTTGTCTTTTTGGAAAAATGCCCTGTACGGTAAGGCCTAAAATTTGTTTTGGTTCTCTCGGGTGAAAAAGCATTTTTATTGCTATCCAATTGGTAAACCACCCAATAAAAGCAGAGATTATAGGAATTAGTATAAGCCAATAATTCATAATAAACGGTATAAAAGAAAAACCTTGTAAAAACACTCTTTACAAGGTTTGATTTCCAGGGAGATTAATGGGATTCGAACCCACGGCCTTCTGTGCCACAAACAGACGCTCTAACCGACTGAGCTATAATCTCCGTTCAAGGGCTGCAAAAATATAGAAATTTGGTCTTTGCTCAAAAACTAATTGCAAAAAGCTAAAACTTTTTGAGTATGAAATTTAATTCCAGGAATCACTTCTGCCTGTTTTTAAACTTTGAGAATAGCATCGAGCCGCCAATACAACAAACGATCACTACAAGTGAAATGTAAATAGATATCTGTATCTCGAAAAACTCCACCAGCATTTTCAAACCTATAAACATTAGCACAACCGCAATGCCCTGCTGCAGGTAGCTAAATTTATCAACTGCTCCCTGTAACAGGAAATACAAGCTTCTTAAACCCAGAACAGCAAAGATGTTACTGGAGTAGATAACAAGAATATCGTCCGCAGAAAAAGGTTGATTTGCTTTTTCTCTTACAAGTGAAACAACTGTTGGAATACTATCAAGCGCAAACACGAGGTCGGTTGTGGCAAGCATGATAACAACAAGCGATAAGGAAGTAAAAAATACTTTTCCATTCTTGGTAACAAAATAGCGTCCATGCGGATCTTCATTGGTGATCCTGAACACTTTTCTTACAAACTTATACACTGCTGTTTCTTCCGGTTTATATTCTTTGTCTTCTTCCTGGAAAAATAATTTATAACCTGTGTACAATAAGAAAAAGCCAAATACATATAACAACCAGTGAAAGTGGTTAATCAATTCAATGCCGACTGCAATAAATAAAATGCGTAAAACTATTGCTAGTAGAATACCTATCAGCAAGGCCCTGCTTACATTAAATTTATTCACCCTGAAGAACGAAAAGATGAGGATAAAAACAAAGATATTATCAATGCTGAGACTCCATTCCATCAAATAAGCACTGATATATTTCGTGGCAATGACACCTCCCTTTTCCCACCAGATAAACCCCCAGAAAGCCAATGAAAGTATTACCCAGAACGCAGTTTGTAGAAATGCTTTTTTGATGGTTATGTCCGCATTTCTTTTGCTGAGTATGCCAAGGTCAAAAATCAGAGCAGCCAATAGAACAATTCCGAAAACAATGTATATGATTTGTGTTGTATGCATCAGTTAAGTCACAGGTTAATGTTGCCGTTACCGGTTTGTGGTTAAAATTATTATCGTATGGCGCAGGTGGTATTCAGCGTTCATTGCTCACTGCTTACACGCCATACTTATTCTTTCTGCGCCACTGGAAAACCGTACCAAGCAAAATGATGAGCAAAACGGGTAACGCAATGTTAATTAGTTGCCATTGTGTTCTTTGTTCTGCGATCTTCTTTTTATCCAGTAAACGCAGTGTTACATTCTTGTTTCTTGATTCAAAAATACCGCTGTTGCTTACAAGATAATCTACACTGTTGAGCAGGAATTCACGGTTAGCAAAACGATAATTTTCCAAAGGTAACATACCCATCGGTAACGGACCTGTTGAGGGACTTACTGCATTTGTTACAATATCTGCATCAGCGCAAACAATTTGTTTTGTTTCTTTATCAGCAGATGCTAAAAAAGGTTTGCCAAGAGCACGTGCAACAGAATCTTGTACCTCTTTACTTAATCGATTGGCAAAAAGAGAGTTGAATTTTCCTTCGAGCAAGACTGCCACTGGAACATGACTTTTATCGAAAGAACGAAAGTCTTCTTCTGTTTGCACACTGTTTAACGTAACCAATGCGGGAGAACTTAATGTGCGGCTATTAGTGTCTGATGCAAGCAGGATCGTTTTCTTTATACCGGGTGCTTTGACAGTATCAATGCTGGATGGAAAGATAGGCAGAACACGGTCTAAGTTTTTTGATATAGGATTGTTATTGGTGGCAGATAAAAAAGGATAATAAGGCCAGGGAATTCGCTGCATTCTCGGGCTATTATCTGGGTTGTACCCCACAACGATCGGTATTTTCGAACAGTCAAGATCCTGTAAAAGATCGCCGTTTATCCGTGCTCCATATTTAAATAAAATATCATCAATGTTCAGGTTGCGATCAAAGGCAATAAAATCTGCCTGGCTGCGCATAAGACTGTCTAACTCCGCGTATAATTTATCTACAAACCAGAGAATTTTTCCGCCATGCATCACATATTGATCAAGCTTTAGTTTATCTTCTTCACTAAATGGTTCCGTTGGTTTTACAATTATCAACGCATCAATGTGATCAGGATCAGGATATGCCTGTTTAAGATCCATTACTCCTAACCTGTATTCATTTCTGAGGCTTTCACCGAGGTCATTTATTTTAAGATCAACAGGCTCACCGTTGCCAACTGCATAGATAATAGAAGGCACATATTTCCTTGTAAGTTTATCTATTGCATTGGCAAATTTGAATTCAAGCAAAGCTTCCGCTGCATTACGTGTCGCTTCTTTATCTTCTTCCGGAATATCGTTGATAACATTGAAATTTTTGAAAACTGTTCTGCTGCTTCGGAGATCAATTGCAAAAGGTTTCTGATCTTTATAAAACACCAAAGCAGAAGGAATAATAAGTTGGTTAGTGGCCTTGGCGTTTGTATTAGAAAAGTCTTCACTTCTTTCAAATGCCACACCTAATCGTGCTAAACTGTCGTATAAAACCATTTTTGCACTGTCCTGCAGATCTTGTCCTGGTATTTCATAAGTAACATGAACCTGATTACCGCTGAGATCTCTAAATTCATCAAGTAGGTCCTTTGTCGCAATGCTTAGTTTTTTATAATCTGAAGGAAGATCGCCTGTTAAAAAAACCTGGATATGAATAGTTGAATCAAGATTATGCAATAACTTTTTTGTAGAGGGACTTAAAGTAAACCGCTTTTCTTCTGTAAGATCAATGCGGTATTTTATCAAAGAAGATAGATAAGTTACAGCCACAAAAAAAAGAATGATGGCGAGCCACCAATACCTGTTCTGTAAAATTTTATTGATACTTTTTCTCATTCAGATAAATTCCTTAGCGCCTGATTAAATTCCTCTGCGTCACCAGTAAAAACACAATGATCATTCCTCCGAAATAAACAAGATCACGTATATCCACTACACCCCGGCTTATACTTTTATAGTGAAAATTTATACCAAGCATTTCAATATAATAATCCGCACCCTCAGCAAAAACAGGTAATTCACTTATGGCCTGGAAGCCGGTATAAAGTATGAAACAAACAAAGGCACCGGTTATAAAAGCAACAACGGTATTATTGGTAAAACTGCTTGTGCAAATGCCCACTGCGGTAAATACGGCACCTAATAATAACAAGCCGATATAACTGCCTGCTGTTGCGCCTTCATCGATACCACCTACGGAACTTAATTGCTGGATAGAAACAGCATAAATAACCGTGGGAACCAAAGCAAGAACAACAATTAATAATGCGCCGAAATATTTTCCCCAGACGATTTCCCCAGCGCTTAAAGGCATTGTTTTTAAGAGCTCGAAAGTGCCTGCCTTGTATTCATCTGCGAGACTTCGCATCGTAATGGTAGGAATAAGAAACAATAGTATCCACGGCGCAAGATTGAAGAAACCATCCAGTGATGCGTAACCGAAATCAAGCAGGTTGGTATCAGGAAAAACAAATAACATCAAACCGGTTAAAAAAAGAAAAACGGTAAGTGCTATATAACCGGTAAGACTGCTGAAAAACTGTAACCATTCTTTTTTACAGATCATCCACATGTGCCAAAGCTAACGCATAAACATATCAGTTGAGTATATGCAGTTATCTTGTTTATTGAAAAAGAATTGTAAAATATTTTTGTAGAAAAATAAAAGCAAGGAACTAAATTTTAAATTGGTGTTGACATTTTGAAAGTATCGTACACCTAACTCGAATTTCAAAAATCAAAAAACTTCCGCAAGCATTCTTCGGTAAGGTTAGCGGTTAATCTCATCATTTCAAACTCTCTTTTGGTTGCTTGTAATAATATCAATAATTTCAACTATCAACCAATTATCCATGACTATAGGCATACTAAAAGAACCGGATGATGAGAATAGAGTTTCACTTTTGCCCGCGCAGGCAGAAGTTCTTATCAAGAAAAACATACAGGTGATGGTTGAAAGTGATGCGGGTGTAAAAAGCTTTGCAGACGATGACGCTTACCTTGCCGTAAATGCAATCGTTTCTTCACGACTGGAAATTATACAGGCTGCAGATATTATTCTCTCTATTCAACCTGCACCGGATATTGATTTATTAAAAGAAGGCACAATCGTTTTAGGTGTATATCAGCCTCTCTATAATTTCTTACTTACAGAAACATGGTGCAATAAATGTTTAACGGTGTTCAGCATGGATATGATTCCCCGTACCACACGTGCCCAAAGCATGGATGTGCTCAGCAGCCAGGCAAACATTGCAGGTTATAAAGCCGTGTTACTTGCAGCCAATTTATTTCCTCGTTATTTTCCCATGTTCATGACGGCTGCCGGAAGTATTCCTCCTGCAAAAGTGCTGGTGCTTGGCGCCGGTGTTGCAGGTTTACAGGCCATTGCTACGGCCCGTCGGTTGGGCGCAGTAGTTGAAGTGTTTGATACACGCCCTGCCGTTAAAGAAGAAGTAATGAGTCTTGGCGCAAAATTTATCGAGGTAGAAGGTGCTTTAGATGCATCAAAAGCGGGTGGTTATGCGGTAGAACAAACAGAAGAATATAAACAACGCCAGCAACAAAGAATTGCTGCCGCAGTTGCCAAAGCAGATGTGGTGATAACAACTGCGCAAATTCCCGGCAAACAGGCACCTTTATTAATAACCGAAGCCATGTTGCAAAGCATGAAAGCAGGTTCGGTTATTATAGATCTTGCTGCGGTAACAGGTGGCAACACCGCTTTTGCCGAAAACGATAAAACGATTATGTATCGTGGTGTAACCATCGTTGGCAACAGCAATCTTGCTGCTGATATGCCTTTTGATGCAAGTAAAATGTATGGAAAAAATGTACTCAACTTTTTACAACTCATAGTTGATAAAGAGGGCAGTATAGAATTAAATTTTGAAGACGATATTGTAAAAGGAACATGCATTACTCACAATGGTGAGATTGTGAACGAAAGAGTGAAACAATTTGCCAAAGCGGTGTAAGAAAGAAATTGTTTTGATGTTACCGCCTGCGGTGCTTATAGCTTCTTCGTTGTGTCACTCACTTCAACGTTCTGTTATATACTGAACAATAAACTTCTTCGCACATGGAAAATATCTTAAACTGGATAAGTGAACATGAACAATACATCTACATTGTCGTGCTCATGATATTTCTTGGCATCGAAGTGATAGGCCGTGTGCCGAGTGTTTTACATACGCCATTAATGAGCGGCGCAAATGCCATTCATGGGGTAGTGATTATCGGCGCTATTATCGTTATGGGTAAAGCCGAAAGCGATAATTATGTTGCACTCATTCTTGGATTTCTTGCCGTAATAGTGGGAACACTTAATGTTGTAGGTGGTTTTGTAGTTACGGATAGGATGCTGGAAATGTTTCGACGTAAGCGAAATTCGAAATAAGAATTTGAAATTTGAATTTAAACCTCAATACCTAGCACTAAAAAGAATGTCGGATTTCAACTTTCAGATTTCGGATTTATATCAATAGCTTATCAAAATGAATCTACTTACACTTATCTACCTCATCTCTTCTATCACCTTCATTATAGGTCTTAAAATGTTATCTCATCCTGAAACTGCGAGAAAAGGAAATCTGATCGCTGCAGGCGGTATGACCATCGCTATTATCGGGACGATATTTTTATATAATGATGATAACGGAAATCCGCTGCATAATTATGGATGGATATTTTCAGGATTGGTTGCGGGAGGCATTATTGGTGTTGTGTCGGCAAGAAAAGTGAAGATGACGGCCATGCCTGAAATGGTGAGCATGTTTAATGGAATGGGGGGAGCCTGTGCAGCCTTGATTTCAATGAATGAGTTTTTTCATATCAACAGTTTTTTTTACAGTAAGGCTTCCGGTTATCTCAATAACCTCGTAAAACACGATTATTATACAGCGGAATTACTGATAATATATGCGGGACTTATTATAGGTTCTATTTCTTTTGCAGGCTCGATGATCGCATGGGGAAAGCTTAATGGTAAGATAAAGGACTTTACTTTTAAAGGACAACACCTGGTAAATCTTATTATTTTCTTTGCGCTGCTTTTTCTATCTGCTTATAGCATTTTCTTTTATTTCAGGGAATGGTCTTTCATTGATTTCGGAACACCTCTTTTTTTAATTGTATTTATACTCTCTCTTCTCTACGGAGTTCTCTTTGTTCTTCCAATTGGAGGCGCGGATATGCCAGTCGTAATTTCTTTACTCAATTCTTTTACCGGCGTTGCTGCAGCTTGCGGTGGCTTTTTATACAACAACCAGGTGATGTTAACCGGAGGTATTCTTGTGGGTGCTGCAGGTACTTTGCTTACTATTCTTATGTGTAAAGCCATGAATCGATCGTTAATGAATGTGCTGGTCGGTTCGTTTGGTGGTAATGCTGCAACAGGAGGTTCTTCCATACGTGGTGGTTCTTATAAAGAGATCACGATCAGTGATGCTGCGATGGCAATGAGTTACGCAAGAAAAATAATGATCGTTCCGGGTTATGGTTTGGCAGTTGCACAGGCACAACATGCTTGTCATGAACTGGAACATTTGCTTGAAGAAAAAGGCGTGGAAGTGAAATATGCTATTCATCCGGTAGCGGGAAGAATGCCGGGCCACATGAATGTATTGTTGGCAGAAGCGGATGTGAGTTATGAAAAATTACTCGAAATGGAGCAAGCAAATGAAGAATTTAAAACCACCGATGTCGTGTTAATATTGGGTGCAAATGATGTGGTAAATCCTGCGGCCAAAACCGATCCTTCTTCGCCGATTTATGGAATGCCTATTCTTGAAGTGGAAGAAGCAAAACTGGTTATTGTAAACAAACGCAGCATGAAACCGGGTTATGCCGGTATTGAGAATCAGCTTTTCTTTCAGCCAAAAACTTCTATGTTATTTGGCGATGCAAAATCTGTTTTGCAAAAATTGATAGCTGAAGTAAAAGCGTTGTAATTTTTTTTCAAACAAATAATTTTAGTTCAAATATTTGATGTTAGAAGAAATAAAAAGGGATCTTCAGGAATTAGCAAATAAAGAAGATGACTTATACATTAAAGTTAAGGAACTGGCTCATCATCCTCAAACAGACGTCTCACGCAAGAAATTGCAAGAAATTTTTCTTGAGTATAAAAAAATACATCAAACTTATGCTAGTTTATCTCTTCATAATATTGAAGCTTTAAAACGTGGACTTTTTATTCAATGGTATGCGATAGCTGAGCCGTCATTTTTAACCGGAATTTCTGATTTGGATGAAGAAGCTGAAACACAAATACTGCGAAGGCTCGATCAACTTAAAGTAAATGAGATTGAGGAGGAACTAAGTTGGATGCTCAATTACTATTCAAACTGGAAATGGATTTTTGAAATAAACAAAACATTCACCGGATTTAATAAGAACATTGTGAATGACCAAAACAATAAATTGCCTGAAACAATAGACAGAGAAGCAATGAAAAAGCGTGGCGGAATGGGAAGATATTGGAATTCACTTAAGGTATTTCAGAATAAATAATATCTTTCACATTCATTTACTCTTTTTAACAACTCTCGCTATTGTCAAGAAGATGATTAAGGTTTCTGTCGCCAAAACATCTAGAATGACAAATCTTTTTTGCAAAAATTGATAAATGAAGTAAAAGCGTTGTAAGTTTTAATGAATTAAGTTGTGACGCCATGTAAATATGCAGATGAAGTGCTTGCGACGCAACGAAGATGCCATGAAGAACTGCTGCTGGTATCAAAATGAATATATCTAAAAGCTTCAAATTATACCTTTCACACTCATTTTTATCCTTTTCTAACAAACTCCGGCTTTTTTTAAGAAACTTTTTTCAACCTTAATTATTTCTTATTGTATCTTGCTTTACGAAAACAATCGTAATAAGATATGAACCAGGTAAAAAATCTTAAGCCTACAGAAAGTGAACTGGAAATTTTGAGGGTTCTGTGGGATAAAGGAACCGCTACTGTTCGGGAAGTGCATGAGGAACTGAGCGTTTATAAAGACAGTGGCTACACTACCACTTTGAAGCTGATGCAGATTATGTTTGAAAAGGGTTTGGTGGTAAGAGATGACTCCAGCAAAACGCATATCTATAAAGCCAATGTAACCCGCGAAGGAACGCAGCGCCAGCTTGTTGATAAAATGGTTGACTCTTTGTTTGGCGGCTCAACAACAAAACTGGTGATGCAGGCACTTGGTAACAATGCACCATCAAAAGAAGAATTGAACGAAATACAAAAACTGCTTGATAATCTAAAAAAACAATAGCGTATGCAAGCTCTTTCCCAATCACCTTTTTTACAGGCTTTGGGTTATGCCATTGCCCATAGCTTATGGCAGGTAGCTTTGTTGTGGATAGTTGTTGTGTTGATGAATAGCATTTTAAAATTTTCTTCCCATACAAGATATAAAATTGCATTATCCGCACAGTTGGCAGGTTTTGCATGGTTTCTTATCACACTTCAGTTTTATTATACTGCCTGCAGTAAAGCTTTGGCTACAGCAAAAGAGCTTACTATTGATAATAATGTTGTTCTCCAGGCACAAGGTGAAACCTTTCATTCAAGATTATTAAATTTCTTTGTTATCGGTGAAAGAGTGCTTCCTTATTTATCCGTTGCATACATTGGTTTGCTCATCTTTCTCACCATAAAATGGATAAGAAGTTACCGCTTTACGAAAGTCATAAAAACGGAAGGCTTGCATCGGATTGATGTTGACTGGAAGTTGTTTGTAAAACGAATGGTGCAACATCTCGAAATAAAAAAAGAGATAAAAATATATCTTTCAGATCTTATAAAAAGTCCGTTGACCATCGGTTTTTTAAAACCTGTAATTCTTATCCCTGTTGCAAGTATCAATCACCTTACAACAGAACAGTTAGAAGCGGTGATACTGCACGAACTGGCACATATCAAACGCTCCGATTATCTTATCAATCTTATTCAATCCATAATCGAGATAGCCCTATTTTTTAATCCTTTTATACAATTGTTAAGCAAGCAAATAAGAAAAGAAAGAGAGAATAGTTGTGATGATTGGGTTCTTCAGTTTCAGTACAATCCAGCCATGTATGCAGAAGCTTTGCTACAGATTGCTTATTTGCAAACAAACACCGCTTTTGCTATGCAGGCTTCGGGGCATGATAAAGGCGATTTGTTATCAAGAGTAAAAAGATTATTGAACAAGCAGGAAAAAATATTTAATTATAAACAACAATTAATTGCGCTTGTTTTAATGACCGGCATCTTTTGTTCTATTGCCTGGTTCGATCCGTCTGCTCCCACACAAGTTGTTTCAAAAAATACTTTGCCTGAGAAGAAAGTGGTGTTAGAGCCATTGGCAGCACAAGTCGATAATCCTTTTTTCAACCCATTTTTCGCTTTATCAAAACCATTAAAAGATGAAGTGAAGAAAGCTACTGAAAAGGCCCGGCAAGAGGTAGAAGCACAGGCACCCGTTGTACTGGATCAGGCTCAGCAAGCTTTGACAAAAGTTACACCTGCTGTTATTGACAGAATAAATGATCTTAAGCTGAACTTCAATAATAATATGCAAAAAGCGCATGAAGAAGCGAAGAAAGAATTAGCAAAAACAGATTGGGTAACACTATCTAAACAAATTCCTTTCCTTGATACCGCGACTATTTACGCATCTGTGGAAAATCCTTTCGACAAAAAGGATTTTCATATCAACTGGAACAAACTGAATGAAAGCGTTGCAAAGGCAAAGGTTGATATAAATAAACTGAAGCTTGATAAAGAAGTGTTGAAGAATACTGAGTTTCAGAATGCATTAAATGAAGCTTTTGCAGAAGTGAATCAATCTCTGTCAAATATTTTCTCTGAAGAAAAAACAAAACAACCGGAGAAACTTTCCCAACAGGATGAATTGAAACAACGAAGATTTAAAATTTCACAGGAAAGAATGAAAAGATGGCGGGAAGAAAAAAGAAGCGCAGATTCTGCACGCAAGATGTTTTTATCCCGAGATGTAAAACCCCATATCAAATTTTTCCGCGATTCTGATAATGTTGATTCAGATCCGTCCTTATATCAAACCTATGTTTATACACGCCCTGTTTATACAGAAGCACCACAAGCGCCTTTGTTAAGAGAAGCACCGGTAGTTCCTGCTACCTTTCGTTATTATGTTGCAGATGATGATAAAAATGCCGGTGAAAATACTTCTGCAATGAATGCTCCTTCCGTTGAAACAAAAAAAATTGTCGTAACAAAAGCAGGAGAAGAAGGGTTAAAGAAAGAAATTATCAATATTACTTCGCTCACTTCACCACAGGGTAATCAGGTTTTTCATATTGTAATTGAAGTAACTGATGCACCTGCGCATAAAAAAGACGGAAAATTATAGTAACTGCGGGTTATTGGTTGATAACTACAAGCTTTAAGCAATTAGTTGCAGGCTAAAATTCATATCATTAAATCAGCTTACACGTTTATTACGTATTCTTAATAAACTTTAGCATTATAACTTACCTCTTCTTTCTCCTTGTTAAAGTCATTCTAAAGTAAGCGAGTATTGTTACTTCTTCATCATTCACTCGTCTTATCCTAAACATTATTGCTAACTTTTTAAATATTATTTTATGAGATCAATCCTATACTTATCAATTATATTTTTTACTGCTATATCACTTACAGGATGTTATAAAAAAGATGTAATAGTTCCGGTACATCCTATTGAAGGTTCATGGGTATTGGATGAAGCAGCGCAAGGTAATACTTACGGATGGCGATCATTTTATAGCGGACTTGAAACGGGCATTTTTGATTTCTATAGTAATGGCCAGGCTCGTTACACAGATGGTAGCATAATTATGGATGGTAATTGGTATATTACTACTGTGAATGATGCTTATTACGATGAGTATGGAAATTATTACAACAATGTGCATCAGTCAATGGAGATTCACATGTATGATAGCTATACGCATAGTTCAGTTGATCTTTATTTTGATGATGTTAGTTTCAAAGGCAATCGTTTTGTAGCAACTTATTATCATAATCATTATATCGAAAGATATTGGTTTAGCAGGTACTGAATAACTTTTGAACTATATACGTCACAAATAACAAGGTTATAAAG
>JAEZRL010000203.1 GCA_023440945.1 Bacteroidota bacterium | reverse complement strand
TTACCCACATCACTTTCCTGCTGGCATGTTTTGCTATTGCAGGTGTTCCACCTTTCTCCGGTTTCTTTTCAAAAGATGAAATATTAGCTGCGGCATTTGAAAAAAATATGTTGCTATATATTATTGGTGTTATTACTTCTTTGATGACAGCCTATTATATGTTCCGTTTGTATGCCATGACTTTCCTCGGTTCTTTTCGCGGTACGCCGGAAGAAGAACATCATCTGCATGAAAGTCCTGCGGCAATGACCATTCCACTTATTATATTGGCTATTCTTTCTGTAGCTGGTGGATTTTTAGGTATTCCTGAAGCATTTGCCGAACATGCACATGCTTTGAATAATTTCCTTGCACCGGTTTTTGCTGAATCAGTGAAACTGCAGGAACATCATGTAATAGATAAAGGTCAGGAAATAATGATGATGGCAATTGTGGCAATACTTGTTATCATTACCATTGTTATTGCATGGAGAAAATTTGCAAGATATAAGCGGACAACAGATGAAGCGACAGGCTTAGGTAAAGTGTTAGAGAACAAATGGTATGTAGATGAGTTGTATGATTCCGTTGTTGTTCAGCCTTTAAATGGTTTTGCAGGATTTCTTAAAGGTGGAATTGAAAAATCAGTTATTGATGGAATCGTAAACGGTGTGGGGAGATTTATACAGTATTCAGCACGTCAATTGCGTTTGCTGCAGAGTGGACAGGTTGGAAATTACATTTTATTCATGGTGCTGTCTATTGTTGTGTTATTCTTAGTGTTCTGGAACCAGGCCGTGATCTTTTCATTCTTTCAAAAAATATTTTAAGCAAGGAAGATAAATATTATGATCGCTCTTCTACTTATACTTATTCCTTTAATTACAGGTCTCGCTGCTTTCTTAATTAAAAGCAATTCAGGCCCGAGGAATTGGGCTTTGATATCATCGCTTCTCACTTTAATTGTATCAATTGCATCTGTAAGCTTGGATAATCAGGCCGATCTTTTATCTTTTCATGCAACATGGTTACCTGAACTGGGAAGCAGTTTTAGCTTTACGCTCGATGGCATGTCTAAAATGTTGTGTTTGCTTACTGCTGTTTCCATGCCTTTGGTTATCATCTCTACCTATAAAAATCAATACAGCAAACCGTGGAATTTTTATGGCTTGATGTTGTTGATGCAAACAGGACTATTAGGCGTTTTTCTGGCTTCTGATTGCCTGTTGTTTTATTTCTTTTGGGAGCTTGCTTTAATACCTGCATATTTCCTTTGCTCGCAATGGGGAGGTGAAAGAAGAATACCGGTTACTTTTAAATTCTTCGTTTACACATTTGTAGGCTCGCTGCTGATGCTTGTCGGCATCTTATACTTATATTTCAAAACACCTGATCATTCTTTTGCAATCCAGTCTTTTTATGAGTTGAAATTATCTCAAAGTGAACAATTATTTGGATTCTGGTTATTCTTTATTGCATTCGCTATAAAAATGCCGATGTTCCCTTTTCATACTTGGCAACCAGATACATACGAACAATCACCTACTGCCGTTACAATGATATTAAGTGGCGTAATGGTAAAAATGGGTCTTTACGGAGTGATTCGCTGGGTATTGCCTATCTTTCCTGCAGCAATTATTAAATTTGATCACATTATTATCCTGTTAAGCGTTATCGGAATGTTGTACGCTTCATTCATTGCCATAAGACAGGATGATATGAAACGACTGATCGCTTATTCTTCCATTGCTCACGTTGGTTTAATGTGTGCTGCTATCTTTACCAATCAACAATACGGTTTACAAGGCGTGATGATCCAGATGTTCAATCATGGAGTAAATGTGATCGGTTTATGGATCGTTGCCAATGCAATAGAACAACAATTTGGAACAAGAAAATTCAGTGCTTTAGGTGGACTTGCACAAAAAGCACCCGTACTTGCAACTTTATTTTTTGTGATGGTTCTGGCAAATATTGCGCTGCCTTTGACCAATTCATTTATCGGAGAATTTTTAATGTTCAACAGTTTGTTTGCCTACAATGGATGGATGGCTTTTGCAGCAATCATCAGTATTATTCTCGCAGCGGTTTATACATTAAATATGATGCAAAAAATATTTTATGGCGAAACAAGCGTTGTTACAGCAAACGCAGTTGACAGCAGAGCAAATGTAAATTTATCGCTTGTTGTGCTGGCAATTGTAATAATATTTTTAGGTGTGTATCCGCAGCCAATGATACAATTAACGAATGACACGGTTCATGCGGTGATGGCTCAAATAAAAACGTTTTAAAAGAATAGTCCTGGTAATAATATGAATGCAATTATACTATCGTTTTTCTGGGGTGTTGTTATGATGTTCAGCAGCATTTGGATCAAAAACAAAAGTGCTTATAAAACCATTGCTGCTATTGGTTTATTTGTGATATTGGTTTGCAACATCGCAGATACTTACGGCCATTCTATATTTCATATTGATACCAAAGGAATGCTGATATTTGATAAGTTTGGTCTGTTTTTTAACACTATAGCTATTGCTTCCACTTTTATCTATGTTCTACTGAGTGGAAAAGAAATTGAAAGAGCCGGATTTCACGCTGCAGAAAATTTTACACTTTTATTTTTCGTGCTTTGCGGCATTTGCATCCTTTCTTCTTATGGTAATTTGCTGATGTTGTTTCTTGGTATTGAAATTCTTTCCATTCCATTATATATTCTTACCGGCATTGACAAGAGAAATTTAAAGAGTAACGAGGCTTCCTTAAAGTATCTTCTGATGGGATCGTTTTCCACCGGGATAATGCTGATAGGTATTGCTTTCATGTATGGCGGAACAGGTTCTTTTCAGTTAGAAATTATACAGGCATCTACAAACGGAAATTCAGATGTTTCCTTTTTAGAAGTGACCGGGCTTTTTATATTGATGTTATCCATGGCCTTTAAGGTTTCTGCTGCGCCTTTTCATTTTTGGGCACCTGATGTTTACGACGGTGCGCCGGGTGTTATTACTTCTTTCATGGCGACGATTGCAAAAGCCGCCGCGTTTATTGCCTTTTTAAAACTATTTGATGCACGTGCTGCTGAAACAAGTTATGAAGCAAATAAATTGATTGGTATTGACTGGAAAATGATCTTTGCTATTATCATCATTGCTACATTACTCGTTGGAAATATTACTGCCGTATTTCAGCAAAGTGTAAAAAGAATGTTGGCTTACTCAAGTATTTCGCAGGCCGGATTTATGCTGTTTGCTTTATTTAGTTTGAATGATGTTTCCAAAGAAGGAATTCTTTTATATGCTGTTGCTTATAGTCTTCCAACGATCGGCCTTTTTGCCGTTCTTGAAAAGATGAAAGATTTTACTTACGAAGGTTATAACGGTCTTGCAAAAACGCAGCCTGTGCTTGCTTTTACCAATACTATATTTTTACTTTCACTTGCAGGTATTCCTTTAACTGCGGGTTTCTTTGCCAAATATTATATGCTTGCTTCTGCTATAAAAGCCGGTGGTTATGCATGGTTGGTTATTATTGCGGTTTTGTTTGCAGCAGTGAGTGTTTATTATTATTTCCGTTTAATACAAGCCATGTATTTTAAAACAGGTGATGCAGCAACAACGGAAGAAGTTTCGCCTGTATTTAAAGCATCTTTGGTTGGATTAACCATTCTAATCATCCTTATTGGAATTTGGCCGCAATCTTTGCTTAATTTCTTTTACTTCTAACCGCTTAACAAAAAACATCTCCCTTTCTTGGAAATTTTATCTTTTTAAAGAAGAGGAGAAGTATCTTTATTAGTGAGAGCAATGAATGATGATGATTTTTTCTGTTCATTCAATGTTCTGAACGTTGAAGTGAGTGACACAACCGGCGATGCCACGAAGAACAAATGCCGGTACTAAAAAAATAAATTTGTTTTTATGGTTCTTGCAGATTCATTCGCGCTTGCATATAGAACAGTGCGCAGCAATAAATTGCGAACCGGTATTACGGTTACCATTATTGCGTTGGGAATTATGGCGTTGATTGGTATTATTACCGCTATACAAGCAATGAATGAAAGCCTGCGTAGTAGTTTTTCTACCATGGGGGCTAATGGTTTTACCATTGCGTATAAAGAACGCTTTAGATTTGGTAACGATAACGAAAAGGCGGAAGAAGATAAAAAGAAGAAGATAAAAAAGTCTAATCTTGATAAGCCTATAACTCTTTTAGAGGCGGAAACTTTCAAGAAGTCTTATAAGTATCCTGCTACGGTAAGTATTTCACTGAATGCGCAGGGTGGCAATGAAATTCATTACAGGGATAAAAAAACAAATCCCAATGTAGATATACGTGGAGGCGATGAAAACTATCTGTCAGTTAACGGTTTTACCCTTGCAGCAGGAAGGAATTTTAACCAGCAGGACGTGCAAACAGGACATAATGTATGCCTGTTAGGAAACGAAGTAGCTAATAAACTTTTCGGGGATAACATACAAAAAGCAGTGGATGAAATGGTGCGTGTGGGTGGTGTCCCTTACCGGGTGATCGGCGTGTTGAAAAGCAAAGGCTCAAGTGCTTTGCTGCGTGCTGATAATGTCATCATCACTACTTATAATAACGTTCGTCGGTTAGGTAGTGTAGCGAATTCTTATGTGATAGGCGTGGAGGCAAGAGATGTGCAACAGGTAAATGCTGCCGTAGATGAAGCAACCGCTTTGTTCCGTGCAATTAGAAAATTAACTCCTGCTGAAGACGATAATTTCGCTATCGATAAAAGTGATAAACTGGCTGAAACGTTTATCGGTCTGCTAGGCAGTATTCAGGGTGCAGCGGGAGCAATTGGTTTGATAACATTAATTGGTGCGGCCATAGGGTTAATGAATATTATGTTGGTGGCTGTTAATGAACGCACCAAAGAAGTTGGCTTGATAAAAGCAATCGGTGGTAAACGAAGAAATATACGCCAACAATTTTTATTTGAGTCAACTATTATAAGTGTGTTTGGTGCGATCATTGGTATTATTGGCGGTATTTTATTGGGTAATCTTTTCTCTCTTCTTTTAAGCGCAGGTTTTGTAGTTCCGTGGGGCTGGGTTTTGATAGGTATCATTATCTGCACACTTGTTGGTTTAGGCGCCGGATTATGGCCTGCTATCAAAGCTTCCAAACTCAATCCTATTGTGGCTTTGCGTTACGAGTAAAATTCAAAATCTTCTCATCGTGCTGAATGTATTTACTTTGCTTTTGTGAATGAAAAATTGAAAGATTTTCTGAATGATAAAGTTGAGCAGTATAATCAGCCTTCATTTATAAAAGATGATCCTGTTTCTATTCCGCATTTATTTTCAAAGAAACAAGACATAGAAATCGCAGCTTTTTTTGCATCCATTTTTGCATGGGGAAACAGAACTATTATCATTAATAAATCAGAAGAACTGATGCGGTTTATGGATAATGCACCGCATGATTTTATTCTCCATCATTCATCAAAAGAACTTCAAAACTTGCTTGCTTTTAAACATCGCACTTTCAACACGACTGATCTTTTATATTTTATCGAGTTTCTTCATTTTCATTATTCGCATTACAAAAGCCTGGAAGATGCTTTTATAAAAGATCTCACTACTGCAGAAAATAATAAAGTTGTACAGCAGGCGTTGATCAATTTTCATCATTATTTTTTCTCGCTGGAAGAAGTTCCACTGCGTACAAAAAAACACATTGCCACACCAGAAAAGAAATCAAATTGCAAAAGACTGAACATGTTTTTGCGTTGGATGGTTCGGAAAGATGATAAAGGTGTTGATTTTGGCATTTGGAATGTTATAAAACCTTCACAATTAATATGTCCTGTTGATGTACATGTTGCCCGTGTTGCTAAAAGGTTTAACTTGTTGCATCGTAAACAAACTGATTGGAATGCAGCAATTGAGCTTACGGAACATTTAAGAACTTTAGATTCAAACGACCCGGTTAAATACGATTTTGCTTTGTTTGGTTTAGGTGTTATTGAAAAGTATTATTAGTTACCGAACGTTAGAAACAAAAACTTTTTTTAATAAAATCGAGTCTGATAAACCTTAACAGCAAGAGATAATAAATTCCATCTGGTTTTATGAAAAAATAAAATATTCTACAATGAAAATTACAGAAGCTATTGCTATGCAATTAATAGATGTGTTTCAGGGTGGCAACTGGACAGATGTTGATTTCAAACACACTTTGCAGGATATTAACTGGCATGAAGCTGTTACCATTACAAAAGCTTCGCCTAATACCATTGCAGGCATTCTTTATCACACCGGTTTTTATAACTGGGTTATACAGCAAAGATTAAAAGGTGAGAATCCGGAGATAAATTCTTCCAATGGTTTTGATGTTCCTGAAGTGCATAATGAACGCGACTGGAAAGAATTAAAACAAAATGTTTTTCAGTCCGCACAGGAGTTAGCACAGATGATCGATACTTATCCTGAAGAAAGATTAATGCTGCCAATAGTTGAAGATGCTTCTTCTGTTTATAAGTCTGTTCATGGTGTTATTGAACATGCACATTATCATCTCGGGCAAATTGTTATTCTGAAAAAACTTATCCGGGAACAAAAAAGTAATGGTAGTAGTTTATGATAGATGTTGAGCAGAAAGTACAGCAGGAAATTATTGAATGTTTAAATGCTTCATTGTATCCTCAATCTTCTTTTGATGTTTTCAAACAAAATTTATCCGCTTATATAAATCAACTCATCAATCATGATTTTGAAAAACTTGTTCGTCTTCTTTACCGGGTTGATGTAAGCGAAAAAAAATTAAAATCATTACTTGCACAACAGCAAACAGATGCTGGAATTATTATTGCACAGTTGATAATAGAAAGACAATTTCAGAAAATAAAAACAAGAGAACAATCTAAAAAACGTGATAATAATTTTGACGAAGAAGAGCGCTGGTAAATAATAAAAGAAAGATTTTAAACTTTAGCGGCGGGTATTTCTCAACATTCAATATTCTTACATTTGCTCACACAAAAATTGATCGCATGAAACTTCTTGATTCAAAAGTTTGTATAATTACAGGTGCAGCCCGTGGCATTGGCGAAGCAATAGCATTGAAACTGGCTGAACATGGCGCTCATATTGCTTTTACTTATGTTAGCGGCAGCAGTGCAGAAAAAGCAACTGCGTTGGAAGAAAAATTGAAAGGCTTTGGTGCAAACGCTAAAGCATATAAAAGTAATGCAGGTGATTATGCAGCATGTGAATCGTTTGTAAATGATGTGGTAAAAGAATTTGGTGCTATTGATGTTTGTGTAAACAATGCGGGAATTAGTAAAGATAACTTGCTTTTGCGTTTATCACCTGATCAATGGGATGATGTTATGTCAATCAATTTGAAAAGTGTGTACAACATGACTAAACAGGTGATTCGTCCTATGATGAAGGCAAAAAAAGGAAGTATTATTAATATGAGTTCTATTGTTGGAATGCGTGGTAATGCCGGACAAAGCAGTTATGCCGCAAGTAAAGCCGGTATTATTGGTTTTACAAAATCAGTAGCGCTTGAATTAGGCAGCAGGAACATTCGCTGCAATGCTATTGCACCTGGTTTTGTTGAAACAGACATGACGCATTATTTAAAAGAAGGAAGCGGTGCAGAAGAATTTTTAAAGAAGATTCCATTAGGAAGATTCGGCAGGGCGTCTGAAATCGCAGATACCACTTTGTTCCTTGCATCTGATATATGTTCATATATAACAGGGCAGGTAATAAGTGTTTGTGGTGGATTGAATATTTAAACAATTTTATAAGCTAAATTAAGTTCAGAACGCTGAAGTGAGTGACACAACAGGATGCCATCTGCATTGATGCTGATCCAAAAAAATCTACTAACGTTGTTTAATTTGCACGCATAAATTATCCTCTTGAAGCTTTCCGTTATTATAGTCAGTTACAACGTGAAATATTTTTTAGAGCAGTGTTTAAGTTCTGTTTCTGCTGCAATGAAAGAAACAGATGGTGAAGTAATTGTTGTTGATAATGCTTCTGGCGATAGAAGTGTTGCCTGGCTTAAACCTCGCTTTCCTTCCGTTATTTTTTTGGAAGAAAAAGAAAACCTGGGATTTGCAAAAGCGAATAACAAAGCACTGGAAATAGCAAAAGGTGACTTTATTCTATTCCTAAATCCCGACACAATTATCCCTGAAGATGCATTTACAAAATGTATTCAATTTTTAGAAATGCATCCTAATGCCGGAGCTGTTGGAGTAAGAATGATAGATGGAAGCGGAAACTTTTTAGCCGAAAGTAAACGCTCTCTTCCCACACCATCTTCTGCGTTTTTCAAGTTAACAGGTTTATCTTCTTTGTTCCCATCTTCGCGCATTTTCAGTAAATATTCATTAGGAAATTTGCCGGAGAAAGGTGTGTATGAAGTAGATGTTTTATCGGGTGCCTTTATAATGATTCCAAAAAAAGTGCTCACATTAACAGGTGGTTTAGACGAAAATTTTTTTATGTATGGCGAAGACATCGATCTCTCTTACCGCATACAAAAAAAGGATTTTCATAATTTCTACTTGGGTGATATAACCATTATTCATTTTAAAGGTGAAAGCACAAAAAAAGGAAGCTTTAATTACGTTCGCATTTTTTATAGAGCAATGTTTTTATTCGTGCAGAAACACTATAAGGGTTTTGGTAATTGGTGGATGAAAGCTTTTCTGAAAACAGGTATAACAGCAAGGGCTTTTATTTCTGTGTTGGCTTTGCCGTTTAGGAAGAAAAAAAAATCAGTAGCGGAGAAGATAAGACTTGCTGCTCTTATTGGGAACCCAACTCAAACAGTGAAAGATATTTTGAAGCAACATAATCCATCAATAAGGTTTGAAGAAATTCCGGTTGAACAAGCTTCAACATCTTCCTCAAATGCAGATGCAGTTGTCTTTTGTATCGGTTCGTTATCTTATAAAGAAGCAATCGAAATAGTGAGCAAAAGAGGCAATTACTCTTTCAAATGGCATGGTCTAAATACCTTTAGTATTGTAAGCAGTGATGATAAAAACAAAACAGGTGAAGTGTTATTATTGAATACTGCATAAAAAAAGAGAAGCATTTCGCTTCTCTTTTCTACTATGGTTAAGTTCTCCAAACTTATTTTATATTCTTTTCAACAAACATGCCTGAAAACTTATTTTGAGCAATTTTTTTCCGTCCGGGCTCCAATTGTTTTTGTAGAGAATACATTTGACGTGTTTTTGCATCTGATAGATTTGCCTTTCTCCCAAATGAACCGGTAGAAATATAATTCAAAGCAGTCGCAAGACAATATTCCTGCGTATCACCCCAATTATACCAGATGCCATCGGCCATTAATTTATCCGGTGCAAAACCATCATAATAATCTGCACTTCCAGCGCTGTTAACTGTTTTAAATGAAATAGGGTAGATAGAATAATCATAAATATCAATCGGGAAGAAACCAACCGGTTTACCATAGGTTGTATCGCCTACTAGTTTCACATCCATATAGGGACGAAGATTATTGATAAGCAGTTCGCTAGCAGAAGCTGATTCTCTGGATACAATAAAGAACACTCGAGGTAAATTCAAACTTCCTGCTTTTTCGTAAGTAACGGTCCAGTTTTCGGGTTTGAAAAGTGTATTATCATCCGGAAATCCTTTCAGTTTTAATAAAGGAAAATTTCCTGCTTGCAAAGAATCATTATATATGTATTGATACATCTTTTGATTATTTGCAGCCAGTGGAGCAATCAGGTTCGCTAATGTATCCTGCGTTTCAGTTGAACCGCCATGATTGTAACGAAGGTCAACGACAAGATCTGTTATACCGGAACTTTGAAAGAAGTTAAACACATTAGCCAATTCATCACGTGAAGGTTGCCCAAAGAACTGGTTAAAAACAAAATATCCTACTTTGTTTGTTCCATCACTCAACACAGATTGATATAAAACAGAATTAGCGATGTAAGAACTTTTGCTCAAATTAATATTTGCTATACTGTCGCCGGGTGCAATAAATTCAAACGAAGCAGAAGTTGTAGCACCAAAGAATATCTCGTTTAAAATATCAATGCTTGCCTTGTCATTGCTGATTTGTGTACCATTTATCTTGTTGATATACCAGCTTCTTTGAATGCCTGCCTTGCCGGCCGGTGAATTTTTATAAACATATTCAACATACCATCTTACAGAATCTAAAGGAGCAACAAGATCAGCGTAAGCAGGTAGAATGTTGAATCCAAGATCTTTATCAGAACCAGTTTGCAAACCATCAGATTCTTCTTTGGTTGTTACAAAACTGTAGCGATCATTTGGTTCATAAGCCCGCAAAGCATCCATTTCATTTTGCGCAGCTTCTAAATCTGTAGCTGCCTTAAATTGTCTTGGATTGAACACATCATAAGATGGAAGTACTTCATGCCATAAATAGACTTCTTTTGTAAAGAGGTAAATAGAATCTTTTAAAAGGTCAGACATAGAAGGCGGTGTGGTTGTAGTATCAGTGGGATTGCCCGGTTCGTCACTAATACTTTTTTGACAGGAACTGAAAGCAAGAGAACCTGCTAATATCAGTGCTGCATATAATAGCTTATTCATAAATATAAGAGTATGTTTGTAGTTACGGTTAAACGAAAAAGTTGTTGTTTTGTTTTGTAAATATCGTTACTGTTTAGATATATTTTAACAAATAATGTATGAGGGTAAATTCTTTCATAGATCACACTATTTTAAAACCAACAACGCTTGTTTCAAACATAGAAAAGTTATGTGCTGAAGCCAAGGAATATGGCTTTGCTGCAGTTTGCGTTCCGCCTCCTTTTGTTAAGATAGCAAAAGGTTTGCTGGAAAATTCAGGAGTACATATTGCAACCGTTATTGGCTTCCCCTTTGGCTATTCAGCTACAGAAGCTAAAATAGCTGAAACTGTTTTGGCAATGGTAGATGGTGCGGATGAATTAGATGTTGTTATCAATCTTATCGCTTTAAAAAACGACGACTGGGCTTATCTTGCGAATGAGATCAATCATATTACGCCTGTGATTAAACAACAAGGTAAAATTATAAAAGTGATTGTTGAAAGCGGCGTACTTACTACTGACGAACTTTTAAAATGCTGTGAGTTATATGGCGCTGCAGGAATTGATTATCTTAAAACTTCCACGGGTTTTGCAGAAAAAGGTGCAACCATAGAAGCTGTAAAGATCATGCGTGAAAATTTACCTGAGCAGGTTCAGATAAAAGCATCGGGCGGCATAAGAACTTACAGGTTTGCAAAAGAATTGATTGATGCGGGGGCAACACGTTTGGGTTGCAGTGCAAGTGTTGCCATCGTTGAAGAACAAACAATTGTTGATGACGAAATGGAGTCCTGAATTTTTAATTACCTTCCATTTCAAATTGATGTTTATGCGTTGTGCGTTGTTTTTGTTATTTTTTATTGGATGTAATCATTTTTCTTTTGCGGCTCAAAAAGATACCATTATCGTTTCGAAAGATGCGAGACTTGATATTTTATCAGCGAAACAGGCGGAGATAAATCGCAATTCAACGAAGATCACCAAAGGTTATCGTTTGCAGGTTATTACTACAAGAAAACGGGAAGATGCTTTCCAGATAAAGGCAGAGTTATTGAAACGCTTTCCCGATCAAAAAACATATACTATTTACCAGTCGCCTTATTTTAAAGTAAGATTTGGAAATTATATTGATCGTGAAGAAGCGGAGAAGTATAAAAAAATATTGGCAGGCATTTACACGCAGGGAATATACGTGGTGTCGGACATGATCGAATACTCACCAGGCGAAGAATATCCGGCTGAATAAGGAACAGAAAGAATTGTTATGTTGCAAGAAAAGATCAGGCAGTTAGCCAAACAATATGCAGATGAGTTTATTGCTGTTCGTCGTCATTTGCATGCTCATCCTGAATTAAGTTATAAAGAATTTGAAACTTCTTCTTTTATACAGCAGAAATTATCTGAGTGGAAAATCCCTTTTGAAGTTAAAGCCGTTACCGGCGTCGTAGCTTTGATTGAAGGAAATAATCCGGCTTCACGAATAATGGCTTTGCGTGGAGATATGGATGCATTGCCTATCCTTGAACAAAATGATATTCCTTACAGATCGGTTAATGAAGGTGTGATGCATGCTTGTGGCCATGATGTGCATACAACTTGTTTATTAGGCGCCGCAAAAATTTTGAATGAATTAAAACAGGAGTGGGGGGGAACAGTCAAACTCATCTTTCAACCCGGAGAAGAAAGGAACCCCGGTGGCGCCAGCTTAATGATAAAAGAAGGCGTTCTTGAAAATCCTAAACCTACAGGAATTGTTGGATTGCATGTTCATCCTGGATTAGCGTTAGGCAAGCTGAGCTTTCGCGAAGGACGGGTTATGGCAAGTGCCGATGAAATTTATATCACCGTTAAAAGTAAAGGCGGCCATGCTGCAGCTCCGCACTTAACTGCCGATACTATTCTGATCGCTTCTCAATTGATTGTGAGTTTGCAACAGATCATCAGCCGCAATAACAATCCCACTTCGCCTTCGGTTTTATCCATTTGTTCTTTCCAGGGCGGTTATACAACTAATGTAATTCCATCAGAAGTAAAACTGATGGGAACTTTTAGAGCGATGGATGAAAAATGGCGGTTCAAAGCCCATGAACTTATCCGCAAACAAACAATAGGTTTGGTGGAAGCGATGGGAGCAGAGGCAGATATTGATATTGATGTGGGTTATCCAACCGTTGACAACGATTATTCTTTAACCAAAGCGGCAAGAGAACTTGCGGAAGATTACATGGGAAAGGAAAATGTTGAGGAAACAGAAGTGCGTATGGGTGCTGAAGATTTCGGTTATTACACCCAAATTATACCGGGTTGTTTTTATCGTTTAGGCATAAGAAACGAAGAAAAAGGGATCATTCATAATGTTCACACACCTCATTTTAATATTGATGAAAGTGCGATTGAAACAGGTATGGGGATGATGGCCTGGCTTGGTGCTTCATTGTCTTTGTAGTGTCATTCCAAAATAATGCTGCAATATTTTGTAGATGAGATGCGAAAAGTGAAGCCTGTTTTCTCACCTTTGGCCTTTGACATTTGACGTTGGCGTTTATGTGTTAATGATAATTTAAGTGCATCATAATTGAACATTCTATATAAGGATTTGTTTATTATGTAATTTGTGCCACTTTTAATATTAAAATCCAAATTCCTGATGCGGCTAATTGCAAGTTTATTCGGCTTGTTTTTTTGTCTTCATCTTTTTGCACAAAAGAATGAATTAGACTCTGCATCACGCATACTTAGGTATTCTTCCACACCTGATTCTGTAAAAGCGAGAACGCTTCGTTACATTTCTTATCTGTACCAGGGAACAGATATTGATTCAGCTATTTATTATGGACAAAAAGCAATTGATTTCTCAAAAAAGATAAATAATAAAACAGCAATTGCGCAAGCTTATACACAGCAGGCGAGCAATTATGTTTGGATCAATCGAACAGAGGAAGCTATTCATTTATACCATCTTGCAATAGACATAGGAACGCATATTCAGGCTAACCAGGTTCTTATAAACGCTTATACCGGTATATCTTATTTATATGAAACGACCGAAACCTGGGATAAAGCCTGGATATACAGTAAGAAAGCATTAGACATTGCAGAACTGATGAACGCGGATAAACAAAAGGCTTACGCTTACCACGAAATGGCAAGTGTTTATACGGGAATGAATAATTATGCTGACGCAGAAACATATTTTATAAAAGCCAAAACCAGGTTTATCCAATATGGCGATCTTGACAGGACTGCAACTTGCAATGCAGATATGGGGGAATTATACTTGCGGCAGAACAAATATGAGCTGGCAAAACAGCAACTTGATTCTGCAAGTATGCTCTTTAAAAAACTTGATGAAACCATTCAGTATGCCGGAGTATTGCAGGTGTACGGCGATATGCATTTTCGTTTTAATCAATATGATTCTGCCAAATATTATTACGATGAAGCAATAAATATTTTTTCTGAGAATGGTTTAAGAGGCGACATAGCCAACACCCATTTGAGTCTTGGTAAAATGTATATCGAGCAACAGGCTTATGATTCTGCAAAACAATACCTTAGTTCTGCCTATTCTTTTTTCAAAGAACAAGGCATTTATGAAAAACTTTTGAATGTTATTTATTTGCTGGCACAGGCTGATTCGGCAAAGGGCAATTCAGACAGTGCTTTTGCTTATTTAAAAGAATATAAAACAATAGCCGAAACAGTAGATCAAAAGAAAACGGATTTCAGAACAAGAGAATTACTGGTCGAATACCAGGTGGAAGAAAAAGAACGGCAGTATGCTATCCTTCGCCAGGAAGCTGCTTTGGCTCAGGAAAAAAATATGCTGGCTACAGCGGGGAGCATCGTTTTTTTATTGATAGCTATTGCATTTTTTATGCTTTACCAGCAAAAGAAAAAAATAAACCGTAAGCTGGAAATATCCCAATTAAAAACAGAGCAGGCTCTTGAAGAATTAAAGCATGTTTCTGTTTTAAAAGATAAACTTTTCTCCATCATTGCACACGATCTTCGTTCACCTTTGGCCAATACCAAAAATTTGTTGCAGCTAACACGTTCAGGAATTATTGAAAAAGAAGAGTTTGATGATCTTTCAAGAGAATTGGATAACAATCTCGATCATAACCGCGACCTGCTTGATAATCTGCTTAACTGGGCTAAAAGCCAGATGGATGGTTTGCGTGTGGAATCAAACGAGATCAACCTTCAGGATGTGGTTAATGAAAACATTTTACTCGCTAAAACGGCCATAGACAAAAAGGCAATTTTCATTCAAAATAAAATATCCTCGGATTTTAAGGTAAAGGGTGATGAAAACATTCTCAACCTCGCTTTACGAAACACAATAAGTAATGCTATTAAGTTTTCAAGACTTGAAGGAGATATTTTGATTGATTGTATTACGGAGAACGAGAAAGCCATTATTATAATCTGCGATAATGGTATTGGCATTACAGAAGACAAAAAACAAAAGGTATTCTCTCTTGACGCTGTATCAACCATTGGTACGATGAAAGAAAAAGGCGCAGGTATAGGATTAAGAATAACCATGGAAATGCTGCATAAAATGAATGGCGATATTTGGCTCGAAAGTATTGCTGGACAGGGCACAACCGTTTATATTCAGGTTGATAAAGCAGGGGCATAATCTTTCATCAAAGTTTACCTCACTTCAGATTCGAAATAATTTTTTCCTGTATTTCTTTAAACGCTTCATTACTTAATTTTAGTTTCGGTCTTGTAAAATTCAGATCATCAGCACTATTGATAGGTACCAGATGAATATGCACATGAGGAACTTCCAATCCAACAACTGAAATTCCGCAACGGTCACAGTTGAATGATCTTTCTATTGCTTTTGCTATTGGTTGTGCGAACAATAGTATTTCTGATAAATAATCAGAAGGCAGATCCCATAAATTATCTACTTCTGTTTTCGGTATAACCAATACATGACCTTTCACCAAAGGATAAATATCAAGAAATGCAAAAAACTGTTCATTTTCTGTAATCTTATAGGAAGGAATTTCGCCTGCAATAATTTTTGAAAAGATGGGCATCTGTTAATATTGATTGCTGAAATTACACAAACAAAAAAGTCCCGCCATAAAAACGAGACTTTTATTCGATAAAAGTAAGTACTTTAAATATTGATGTCTTCAATTTTAAATTTGAGAAGACCGGTTGGAGCGAAAACTTCAGCAATTTCACCTTTTGCTTTGCCCAACAATCCTTGCCCGATCGGTGAAGCCACGGAAATTTTTCCTGCTTTTAAATTTGCCTCTTTTTCTCCTACAAGTTGATAGGTCACTGTTTTTTTGGTTGCAATGTTAGTAATGGTCACTTTTGTTAAAATCGAAACCTTTTCTGTGTTAATTTCACTGGTTTCTACAATTCGTGCACTAGCAAGCTGGCCTTCCAAAACAGCAATTTTGGCTTCTAAAATTCCCTGAGCTTCTTTTGCAGCATCATACTCCGCATTTTCTCTTAAATCGCCTTTTTCACGAGCTTCGGCAATGGCCCTGGAAGCAGCAGGCCGTTGAACTGTTTTCATGTGGTGCAGTTCTTCCTTCATACTTTCGAAGCTCTCTTTAGATACATACATTACTTCACTCATGATATTTCTTTTTAATAGATATAAAAAAAATACAACGCCGCACGAATGCAGCGTTGCATATATTCTCAAAGTTACACAAAATTGTTTCTAAAAACAATGCTTATAAAGTATTAAAATTTCTTTTTTCTGAGGTAAGCAATGCACTAAACGGCATCATTTTTCGTTTTAAATAAGAAAAACGTTCCCAATGAAAGATTCCGTCTCTATAAATCCCGCAAGCATATCTATTGGTAATACGCAGCGG
>JAEZRL010000046.1 GCA_023440945.1 Bacteroidota bacterium | reverse complement strand
CAACTGCATTACCACCCCAAAGTGCCACCCATAAATGATCATTTTCATCTATCGTCATTCCATCCGGGGAACCATCTTCTACCTTAACAGCAACTCTTTTATTGCTTATTTCACCTGTTGCATCATCGTAATCGTAAGCAACCACTTCACCTGTAGGCGTATCAATATAATACATCTTTTTTTTATCAGAAGTCCATACAATGCCATTTGAAATGGTAACATTTTCTACCATTGTGTGAATGCTTTTGTCTTTATCCATCCTGTATAAAACCGCTGCACCTTTACGTTGATCCAATGCCATCGTTCCCACCCAAAATCTACCAGAAGGATCACATTTGCCATCATTAAAACGAATAGAAGAATCCTGGATTGGTTGTGTAATAAAACTAAGATCACCGTTGTTTGTATCCATCTTATAAATGCCTTTCTGAAGCGCAACAAGCACGCCTCCATCCTTAACGGGTACTACAGTCCCAATTCTTGAACCTGTTGGAAACTCAATATCTTTTTTTGTTTCCGGATCATAAATATGCAAAGTCTTGCCTTCAATATTTATCCAATACAACTTATTTTCTATGGGATTCCAGATGGAGCCTTCGCCTAATTCTGCTTTCGCATCCAATACAAGTGTTGCTTTCAATGGTTGTGGTTTATAAGAATTATACATGGTTGAAATAACTAAAATAAACAAGACGAGTTTCATACGGGCAAAAGTTAGTAAAAGAAAAGTTAGTAAAAGATAGAAAGATACTTAATTCTTTCATTTAAAAAACAATCTAATCTGTTCCTGATTAACTTTAATCTTTTTCACTTTTCTCTTTTAACTCTTCCTGTTTAAGATTGGCATTTATTTTTTCTTTTTTGAGATCAGTTCTTATCAATGCAAATAAACTCATATAAACATTGGCTATCCACACCAGCGAAAATCCTCCGATCAGATAACCTCGCCAATCATCATATAATAACTGGTACCCTGTAATGATAAGAAAAAGAATAGTTACATAATGACTAAAACAATATTCGCACGTGAAGAGATAAAAAAATTTTCTTTTGAACAATGTTTGGCTGTTCTTGCTTCTATCAACACAATATTCCCGTGGTTCTTTAAAAACTTCTTCATGCGTTACTGTCCATGCAATGCATGCAACAGGTATAGCAAGTAAAAACAGGTGAACGATCTGTTGCGATAACGGAGGCAGCATAAACGTTTATTGGTTTTGTTACGGAGAATAAAAGCGTTAGTTTCAAAACTCCTGCCATTCTTAATATAAAAGCTGAAGAACAGAGAAGCATAAATTGAATTTTAGTGGCAGAAATCAATTATACATTTGCAATGATATAACAACATGATACAACTCATCCGAAAAAAGAAATTGACTTTTATCACGCTAGTTTACTGGTTCTTCATCCTGTATGTAGTAGCCGAGTTAGTGTGGTGGTTCATTTCGCTTGAAACACAAAACCAGCAAATGTATATTTTCAGGCTGGAGCAGTTGAATAAAGATGATGTTCGCTACACGGAGAAATTAGCTGCGATAGAAGAAATGAGGGAACGCAAAACCTTTCAATACATTGGCGAAGGTTCTATCTTTTTTTTGTTCATTCTCGTAGGCGCTGTTTTTATTTATCGTGCTGTAAGAAAGCAGTTTTATCTTTCGAGACAACATCAGAATTTTATGATGGCTGTAACGCATGAATTAAAAACACCGATAGCGGTAACTCAACTTAATCTTGAAACATTACAAAAAAGAAAACTGGAAGAAGCACAGCAGCAAAAAATAATTTCCAGTACTTTGAAAGAAGCAAATCGCTTGAATGAATTAACCAATAACATACTTGTTGCGTCGCAGTTAGAAGCTGGAGCTTATTATTTGAATAAACAAGAAGTTAACCTGAGTGAAATTTCGGAAGAAAGTTTTAAAGAATTTGAACAACGCTTTCCTGCAAGAGAACTGCAAAAGAAAATACAACCGGATCTTTATGTTGAAGGCGAGCAATTATTATTGCAACTGCTTATTAATAACCTGCTTGATAATGCTATTAAATATTCGTCTGCTGAAAAAACTGTTCTGCTCATTTTAGAAGAAAAAAATAAAGAAGTAAAACTTTCTGTTACTGATGAAGGCATAGGTATAAGCGATGCAGAAAAGAAAAGAGTGTTTGATAAATTTTACCGGATCGGGAGTGAATCTACCCGAACAGCCAAAGGAACCGGCCTCGGTCTCTATTTATGCAAAAAAATAGTGCATGAGTTTAAAGGAACAATAACAATAGAAAATAATAAACCGCAAGGAAGTATTTTTACGGTTACACTTAAACAACTGCCTCATGAATGATGCTAAAGCAAACATCTTACTTGCTGATGATGAAGAGAATCTGCACGAAACTTTAAAACTGAATCTGGAGCTGGAAGGTTATTCTGTAACTTCTGCATATAATGGAACACAGGCTTTAAAAGCCATTCAAAATGAATACTTCGATCTGATAATTATGGATATAATGATGCCTGAAGTAGATGGAATAAGTGTCACAGAAAGTATCCGGGTAAAAAACAGTGATGTTCCTATTCTTATTTTAAGTGCAAAAAACACCAGTGCTGATCGTGTTTTAGGATTAAGAAAAGGCGCTGATGATTATCTTACCAAACCTTTTAATCTTGAAGAACTATTATTACGTGTTGAAAAATTAATACATAAAAATAAGAAGCTGCAGGATAAAGAAACTGTTGGCGATACATACGAATTCAGCAAGAACAAGATCAATTTTAAAGCGCAGGAGGCAACAACGTGGAATGGCAAACTCGTTGAGCTGAGCAAGAAGGAAGTGATGCTGCTGAAACTGCTGATAGAAAACAAAAACGAAGTAGTTACAAGAGAAAAAATATTACAGGTAGTTTGGGGTTATAATGTTTATCCCACAACAAGAACAATAGATAATTTCATTCTTAATTTCAGAAAATATTTTGAAGCGGATAGCCGTAATCCCAAACATTTTCATTCGGTTCGCGGCGTTGGTTATAAGTACACAGATTGATCTGTTAACTCAAGCTTTCTAATCAGATCATTAAACTTATTCTGCACTTCAATTTTCACATCATCTTCAACGATCGGTGAGTACAAAGAAAGATTGCAGGAATTATAAATTTCTTTTGCTTCTTCCGCAAGTCTTTTATCATGGAATTGAAGCATTTCAACTAAAATTATTTCTTCTGTTTCCCTGGTTTGTAATTTTTCCTGCAATGCAAGTGTTAACAACGATTTTGTATATGTGAAGAAAACGGGTGTTTCTGTAATAGAAGCAAGCATATTCAATTCTGCTTTAAAATCAGTCTTTGCTTTTTCCATTTGCACGGGGTCAATTGCTTTATCCGTTTCTTCTTTTACAGTGTTTATTTTTATTTCATCTTCTTTTTTCGCAATTGGTTTATCTGTTTTCTTTTTTGTCTTGCTGCTAACAAACCAACCAAAAGCAACAACTAATGCAATGGCAGGAACGATCCATAAATATTTCTTATTCGAAACATCTCTCGTAATTATGTTTTTAAATTTTTGAGATTTTGATAAAGCATGTGTTACAGCAATTGAAATTGGTTCAGTATAAACCGTTTTATAAGCAGAGGATGAAGCATCAAAATAACTGAAAGCAATTTCTGGTATTGTTATGTTTCCTTCTTTTGTTCCGATAAAAGGTATTTCGAAAGTACATTCGCCTTTCATTGGAAAACTCATTTTATCAATGCGTTGACTGTCTGAAATATCAAAATGCTCCAGCCCTGCAGGCCAGGAAATTTCCGGTGAAGTTATAGCGGGTAAATTTCCTTCCCCCTTAATACTGATCTTTAAGGTGTTGTTCTCTCCTTTTGCAATTTCGTTACTATCAACTTTTGCAGAGATATCAAACTTCCCTATCACGCCTGAAAAAGAAGGAGGTGCATCCTTCACAGGCAACGGTTTAACTTCTATATCAAATGGTGTGCTGTTGGTAGTACCTGTAATAGTTTTAGATTGATAAGGATCATCTTTTGAAAAAAAAGTAACGTCACTTTCAACTGAAGCAACATCCATCTTTAAATTGCCTTCCTTCAAAGGAATTAACTCCACTTTTCTTATCAGGAATACGCGGTAATACTTATCGCCGGATTTTTGAATTACCGGCTGTTGATCTGTTGTTAATTCAACTACACTGCAACCGGTAAAAGTTGGTTGTTTACTCACTTTTGACTGGCTGCGCAAAGCTGAAAATAATTCATAAGTAACAAGGATTGGTTCGCCTACATAACAGGAAGTTTTATTGGCTGTTACTTTAATAAAAATATTGTTGTGAATTTTGTCCTGCGGGTTCTCATTACCATTTAAAACAGGATCTTTTTCGTAGGCATCTTCTTTCTGCAACCCGTCAAGCAATGAGGGTAAAGATGGCGGTGTTGAGTGCTGCGCTTTTATAATAGTTACACCGCAAAAAACAAACACGATAAAAAATGATAAGATCCGCATAATCACAAATATAAAATAAGCCTTTTACTGAGGTACGCTGTTTCAAGGTTAATGAAGGGTTAAGAGAAATATTAATTAAACAAAAAACGATTGAACAAAAACGTTTTTGCCATAATATTCTTCTTCAATAAAGTTAAGGCTTATTTATTGCGATGCAAATAAGGCGGGAGATCTGAAAAAAACCGAAGTAAAAAACAAACTCAGGAAACCTGAACATTTATTTCTGCATATTGTTTTATTGATTCGATGGTTTGGGCTCGTGGATGGAAAAATTCGGTAGTGTCGAGAGCATCAGTACTTTCCTTCAAAACCTGCAGCTTTTGCTGCAAAGCCCAGTCAGTTTGCAAAGCATTTTCAATAAGAACAACCTGTTTTGCGTCTAACTCGCCATAGAGATAAAGCAGTAAGTCATCAGTAGTAAAATTTGGCATTTCACAAAAATTAAGTAAACGAATGGATAGGCGGTTTTTAACAGGATTGCATTTAAAACGCAGGTATAAACAAGTTATTGTTTTTGGTGTTTACTTTTTAACAGATTCTTTTTGTGGCGGTGCATCAACGATAAAGATGTCTTCATTATCACGCTTCATAAAAAAGTTTTCCCTTGCATATTTTTCTACTGCGGAAGGGTCATTTTCAAGCTCCGATAATTCTTTTTTTGTTTTCTCTATTTCCTCTTCGTAAAATTTTTTACTCGTGAGCAGATCGTTTAGTTCTTTCCGGCGTTCGAGCTGAACAAAAATATCGTTGCGGTCAAAAAACAGCATCATCAAAGCAAAAGCAATTAATGCAAATAGATATTTGTTACGAATGATATTTATTATTCCGGTAAAAAACTTCATATCCTTAAAAATAAAAACAGGCAACAGTATAAAATTAATTATTTCAACTGTTGCCTGCCGGTTATGTTGATAATTTATTTTTTAAACTTGATCCTGCCTTTTGGATAAATCGCATTGTCGCCCAATAATTCTTCAATGCGCAATAATTGGTTGTATTTAGCCATACGGTCTGTTCTTGATGCAGAACCGGTTTTAATTTGGCCGCAATTCAACGCTACTGCTAAATCTGCAATAGTTGTATCTTCTGTTTCACCACTGCGATGACTCATAATTGTTGTATAACCGCTTGTTTGTGCCAACTGAACAGCATTAATCGTTTCAGTTATGGTGCCTATCTGGTTAACTTTTATCAGTATGCTGTTAGCCACCCCATTATCAATACCACGCTGTAAAATTTTGGTATTTGTTACAAAAAGATCATCACCAACAAGCTGGCATTTGTTGCCAATCGCATCCGTTAATTTTTTCCAGCCATCCCAATCCTCTTCCGCCATACCGTCTTCAATAGAAATGATGGGATATTTATTCACCCATTCAGTCCAGTAAGCCACCATTTCATCGCTCGTTAATTCTTTGCCGCTGCTTTTATAAAATTTGTATTTACCGTTATTGAACATTTCACTGCTTGCCGCATCAAGTGCAATTCCAACTTGTTCACCTGCTTTATAACCCGCTGCTTCAATGGCTTGTAAAACGGTCTCTATCGCTTCTTCATTACTTTGAATATCCGGTGCAAAACCACCTTCGTCGCCAACATTTGTGCTGTAACCTTTTTTCTTTAAAACTGATTTTAAATGATGAAATATCTCAACGCCCCAACGCAATGCTTCGCTAAAAGTTGAAGCGCCAACAGGTACGATCATGTATTCCTGGTAATCAATTTTATTATCTGCATGAACACCGCCGTTCAAAATGTTCATCAAAGGCATCGGTAAAACGGTTCCATTTACGCCACCGAGATAGCGGAACAAGGGAAGACTGCTTTCCAAAGCCGCCGCCTTTGCAACAGCCATCGAAACGGCAAGCGTAGCATTGGCTCCAAGCCTGCCTTTATTGTCCGTTCCATCTAATTCTATCAGTTTTTTATCAAGACCAGCCTGGTCGTTCACAGGAAAACCAATAAGCTGGTCGGCAATAACGTCATTTACATTCGATACAGCTTTCAACACACCTTTTCCCATGTAAACACTCTTATCGCCATCCCGTAATTCTACAGCTTCATGTATCCCCGTGGAAGCGCCGGAAGGTACTGCAGCACGACCTAAATGGCCGTTTTCAGTTAATACATCTACTTCAACTGTTGGATTACCGCGGCTATCCAAAATCTGGCGGGCATGAATGTCTGAAATGTAACTCATAGTATGTTGTATGTTTTAGGTTTGATTATTTTTTTATGAACCCGGCTTAAGAATAACTATTGTGCTTTTCTTGCGTCGCACTCTTGTACGTGCGGGAATTCTATTCAGCAAAATTTTCGTGCAAAGAAACAATCTTCTTTCAATAATCAATACAGAGTTTTGAAACAATAATATTCTAAGCTATTCTGCTTCATCCCTCCTGGCTACATCTGCTGATGGCTGCAAAGCCAGCGCAACGGCTGTCCAGTCATAATCACCCAAACCCTGTTGCAGAGCTTTCATCAGCTGTTGCTGAACGGCACCAGCAAAAGGCATGGCAGTGTTCGACGAAACGGCCTGCTGCAAAACAAGATTCACATCTTTCAATCCCAATCGCAAAGCAAAACTGGCAGGCTGAAAAGATTGCTTTAAAAGTATGTTTCCATAATTATTATAGATCGGTGAAGCGAACAACGTTTGCTGCATCATGGTTATCCATTTCGCACCATCAATACCACTGTTATTGGCCAGATTAATACTTTCCGCCATTGCTTCAATAGCTGCAATAATTAAGTAGTTGGTGCAAAGCTTCGCAACATTTGCTGCAGCTACATCTTCACCAAAATCAAAAATATTAAGGCCCCCGGCTTTTCTCAAAAGTTCTGTAACACCTTCTTTTTTAGGGGCATTACCTGAAATAAGAAAATTCAATTTTTGTGCTCTTGCAGCTTCCGGACGCCCCATAACCGGGCAGGTGATATAATAGTTATTGTATTTAATATGTTCTTCTGCAAGTAAAGTAGAGGTTTGTGGCAAAACGGTGCTCATTGATATGTGTACACCATCCGGTTCAAGGTTCGCAGCTATACCTTCCTCGCCTAATGTAATGTGGTTAAGTGCTGCATCATCCGAAACAATACTGAAAACAATATTACACAAACCCGAAAGCTCTTTAACAGAAGAGCATAGTACAGCACCTTTTTCTATTAATGCCTGTGCTTTTGAAGCCGTTCTATTATACACGTATAACTGACCTGTTGCAGTAAGTAAATTTTCGGCAATAGGTGTTCCAAGATTTCCAAGCCCGATAAATCCAATGGCCATCGGTTTATATTTTAGGTTAGCAAAATGAGGATAAACAATTTAAACAAATCAAACTTCTTCCTGCTGCATTTGTTTGGCTGTTGCTTCTAAAGCTTCAAAAAATTCCTCTCCGTATTTTCTTATAATGGCTTCTTTTAAAAAAATATATACCGGTATTTTCAATTGTTTACCCAGTTTACATGCAGCTTTACAGAGGTCTGTACGAGGCTCGTAATTCAGATACTCAATATCATCCCGTTTGCTTTTGCTTACACGAATGGGAAATAAATGACAACTGATGGGTTTTTTCCAGTTTATCTTTCCATCATAATAAGCCTGTTCGATACCACATTTAATAATGCCTTTTTCATCCCTGTAACCATAGGCACAAATACCGGAATTAATGGTTGGCGTAACCCAACCGAATTCTACATCATAAACGTATTTTCCCTGTTTTTCAATCTCACGGATACCTTCAGGAGTAAGGTAAGGTTTTATCGCTTCATAATTATTGATCAGTTCATCGAGTTCCCCGGTCTCCAGTGGAGCGCCGGCATCCCCATCGTCGCAACAGCCGCCTTTGCACTTGGTAAGATCACAAACAAATTTTGCCTCTACCACTTCATCACTTATCAATTTGTTGTCTATGGCTATCATCAAAGAAGATTGAAGCACGAAGGTAAATAGAATATATACTATGTAAAAGCAGCGAAAATTAATAGGCGGATAGTTCTGCGATAATTCACAAAAAATTAAATGCTTTTACTTCGTTTTTCCCACTTAACCCACTTCGGAAGTACCCCCACCCACTTCAAAACAAGCTCGAGTAGCAAAAAAGATAGCTCGAGCAGGTAAAAAGATAGCTTTAGGTACTTCGGAAGTACCTCGAAGTACTTCAAAACAAGCTCGAGTAGGTAAAAAGATAGCTCGAGCAAGTAAAAAGATAGCTTTAGGTACTTCGGGAGTACCCCAACCTACTTCAAAACAAGCTCGAGCAGGAAAAAAGATAGCTTCAGGTACTTCAAAACAAGCTCGAGTAGCAAAAAAAATAGCTCGAGCAGGTAAAAAGATAGCTTTAGGTACTTCGGAAGTACCTCGAAGTACTTCAAAACAAGCTCGAGCAGGTAAAAAGGCTCGAAGAGCAGCTTCAGAACCTCGAATTGATTGTAAAAACTTTACAAAAGCAAGTTGGCAATCTTGAACTAAGAGCTAATTCAATCTAAATCAAATCCAACTTGTTTTATAAACAGTCTTGCTGTAAAATTTTTCTCCCGGTTTTAATATTGTATTTGGAAAATTGGGTTGATTTGGTGAATCAGGAAAATGCTGCGTTTCAAAACAAAAAGCGGTTTGTTTGGTAAAAGGTTTTCCGTTGCTGTCTTTTACCGAGCCATCTAAAAAATTACCGGTGTAAAACTGCATGCCGGGTTGCGTTGTATAAACTTCCAGTTTTCTCCCGCTTTGTTCATTAGTTGCAAAGGCTGCAAAGGTTAGCGAATGCGCTTCTTCTTTATTCAAAACAAAATTGTGGTCATAACCGCCATTTGTTTGTTCAATCCGTTCGCCAATTTTATGTGGTGTAGTAAAATCGAAAGGTGTTTCCTTCACCGGTTTTAATTCGCCTGTTGGTATCATCGAACCATCCACCGGTGTATAACGATCTGCGTTTATCATCACCGTTTCATCTAAAATTGTATTTGCATGATCGCCGCTAAGATTAAAATAGCTGTGATTGGTTAAATTGATCGGTGTTGCTTTGTCTGTTTCAGCTTTGTATTCTATCGTTAATTCATTATCATCATTCAAAGAATAAATAACTTCTACCTGCAGGTTGCCGGGATAACCTTCTTCGCCATCCTTACTTAAATAAGAAAGTTGTAATTGCGGAAAAGAGTCCTGCAAAAGAGATGCATTCCAAACCATTTTATTAAAGCCTTTCAAACCACCGTGTAAAGAATTTTTACCATTGTTTACCGGCAGCGTATATTCTTTACCGTCAAGTGAAAATCTTCCATTGGCTATCCGGTTCGCATAACGTCCAACAACAGCACCGAAATAAGGATTGGTTTGAAAATATTCATCCAACGTATCAAAACCTAAAACAATGTTTTGCTTTTTGCCGTTTTTGTCAGGCATTTTCCACGAAGTGATGATACCGCCAAAATTGGTGATGGTAATTTCAACGCCATTTTTATTTGTGAAAGTGAACAAAAAAACCTGTTGTTCATCAGCAAAACCCCAATCCTTTTTTGAAATAGTATTTTTCATAAATGTGCATTTTAGTTAGATGAATGAAAACCAGTTGTAAGATGTAAATCAATGCAAATTAACTTGAGTTGTTTAATAAAACCTGCACGAAGGCAACATTGATTTTTTAGAATATATTGCAAGACCATCTTTAACGAACGATAAGCCAAAAACAAGCATCATGTTTAAAAGAGATTTTATCCTCCTTTTCTTTTTTGTGATTTTTTCATCAACTATTATAGCACAAAAAAAAGAAGCATCTGTTGAATTAAATCAGTTAGGTTTTTATCCTGATGCTTCTAAGATCGCCATTATTGATAGTTATGATGATATACCTGCAACAACTTTTTTTATCATCGATAATAATACTAAAGACACTGTTTTCAGCGCAAGTTTTGATGCGCAGATGCTGTCGAAGAATTCTTCTTTAAAAACAAAGGTTGCCGATTTTACTTCTGTTACAAAACCCGGCGAATATTATGTTGCTGCTCCCGGCGTTCATGATTCTTATCCTTTCTATATAAAAGAAAATGTGCTTTATCCTGCAGCAGTTGGATCGTTAAAGGGATATTATTATACCCGTATTTCAATGCCTTTGGAAAAACAAATTGCAGGAAAATGGAGCAGGCCGGCAGGTCATCCTGATACGGTTGTGTACGTTCATCCTTCTGCCGCATCTGCTGCAAGACCAGCGGGAACAATTATTTCTTCTCCCGGTGGTTGGTACGATGCGGGCGATTACAACAAGTATATTGTTAACTCGGGCATTACGGTAGGGACGCTTCTTTCTGCTTATGAAGATTTTCCTTCTTACTTTGATACACTTCGCACAAACATTCCTGAAAGCAATGATAAAGTACCTGATATTTTGAATGAAGTTTTATATAATGTTCGGTGGATGTTAACGATGCAGGATGCGAATGATGGTGGCGTTTATCATAAATGTACAAACGCAGCTTTCGATGGAATGGTAATGCCCGGCGTAACGAAACTACCAAGATATGTTGTTCAAAAAAGCACTGCAGCAACACTTGACTTTACTGCGGTTATGGCACAGTGTGCACGCATTTTTAAATCATTTAATAAACAATTGCCCGGCTTGTCTGATTCATGTTTGAAGGCTGCAAAGTATGCATGGATATGGGCTGAAAAAAATCCTTCGATCATTTATAACCAGGATTCGATCAATAAAATGTTTGAGCCAAAAATAACAACCGGTGCTTACGGTGACAGGTATTTGAAGGATGAATGGCTTTGGGCTGCAACAGAATTAATGCTTTCAACCAAAGAAGAAAAATATCACAAGGTTTTTGAACAACATCTGAATGATAAAGTTGGTTTACCATCGTGGAGCAATGTGGCGATGTTAGCGTATTATTCTTTTATAAGAAATGAAAAAAATTTGCAATTGCCCTGGAAGAAAGATCTAAGGCCGATGAAAGATACCATTGTTACATTGGCTAATAATTATATTAAGCATATTGATGATAATGCATTTAAAACAGTGATAGGACAAACGCCACGTGATTTTATCTGGGGAAGCAATGCCGTGGCTGCGAATCAATCTATTGTTTTGATAAACGCTTACTTTATTACAAAGGATAACAAGTATTTGGATGGTGCGTTAACCAATCTTGATTATATCCTGGGCAGAAATGCAACTGGTTATTGTTTTCTTACAGGTTTTGGTTCGCATTCAACCATGCACCCGCATCACCGGCCTTCTGTTGCAGATGGTATTGCAGAACCTGTTCCCGGTTTGCTTGCCGGAGGCCCAAATCCCGGCAGGCAGGATGGATGTAAGTACACTTTCACAGAACCTGAAACAGCTTATACAGATGATGATTGTTCTTATGCTTCAAACGAAATTGCAATCAACTGGAATGCACCTTTGGTTTATGTATCTAATGCAATTGAAGCATTGCAAAAGAAATTGTGAGGAAAAAAATTTCTTTGCGTGACTTTCACGAAGATTTAAAGGAAAGCAAAGGAGCGAAGAGAGAGTTTGGGTAAGAGTTATTTTGGTTCTTTTTAAAACTTTGCTTCTTTGAGGGAAAGGATGTTACATCAAATCATGCTTAAAAGAATTATCCAATACTCCATTTAACCCAGGTTGCACCCCAGGTGAAGCCACCGCCAAAAGCTGAGAGGATAAGGTTATCGCCTTTGTGCAACTGGTTTTCCCATTCCCATAAACAAAGCGGGATCGTTGCAGCCGTTGTATTACCATAACGCTGAATATTGATCATCACTTTTTCTTTTGGCAGACCCATACGTTCGGCTGTTGCATCAATAATTCTAAGATTGGCCTGGTGTGGAACCAGCCATGCAACATCATCTGAAGAAAGATTATTACGCTGCATAATTTCTTCACTCACATCCGCCATTCCTTTTACGGCAAATTTGAAAACTGTTTTGCCCTCCTGGTAGGCATAATGTTCTTTGTTGGTAACTGTTTCTATAGATGCAGGTTTTAATGAGCCTCCGGCTTTCATGTGCAGGTAAGCCCTTCCACTGCCATCGCTTCTTAAAATACTATCGAGAATGCCTGTTCCATCTGTTGTTGGTT
Organism: Bacteroidota bacterium; assembly: GCA_023440945.1. GTDB lineage: Bacteria > Bacteroidota > Bacteroidia > Chitinophagales > Chitinophagaceae > JAEZRL01. Next base: position 1,181 of record JAEZRL010000046.1, on the reverse strand, counting down.
CGAGTAAAACGGCACCGGCACCATCACCAAAAATGATACAGGTAGCGCGATCGGTATAATCAATAATGGAACTCATTTTATCAACGCCCACAACGATCACTTTTTTATAACGACCACTTTCAATAAAAGCAGCGCCGGTGGTTAAGGCATATAAAAATCCACTGCAGGCTGCTTCAAGATCAAATCCAAACGCATTAACAGCTCCTGCTTTGTCTGCAATGATATTAGCTGTTGCAGGAAAGACCATATCGGGAGTAACGGTTGCGCAAATGATGCAATCAATTTCAGCAGCTTCTATATTTCTTTTTTTCAATATTTCCAGTACAGCAGGAACGGCCATATCACTGCTTGCTTTGCCGGGTTCTTTCAATATTCTTCTTTCTTCGATGCCCGTGCGGGTACGTATCCATTCATCGTTTGTTTCCACCATTTGTTCAAGATCACTGTTGGTAAGTTTATCTTCGGGAACATATCCACCCACTGCCGTGATAGCTGCTGTTATTTTATTCATTGGACGATTCAATAATTGCCAAAAGTATCAACAAATCTCAATATCATGGTTCACCCATTGAAAATCTGTTTCATTTAAACACACTTCAAATAAAATTCTTTATTCTTCTCAACATTAAATTCTTTTAATCTCATCAACTCTAACCGAAATAGAAATAGAGATTTCTTTTTAAACGCCTATTTTTACCATCCAGATTATGATAGCTTTTGTAAGAGGAAATTTTGTTCGTAAATCACCGGCGCAGGTAGTGGTTGATGTAAACGGCGTAGGCTATGAATTGCAGATCAGTTTAAACACTTACTCCGCCATCAGCAATAATAATAACGGCCAGTTATTTACTTATTTGCACATAACAGAAAATGCGCAAACACTTTATGGCTTTCATGAAATTGCGGAGAAAGAATTATTTCTTCAGCTTATAAGTGTTTCAGGCATTGGCGCTTCTACAGCGAGAATGATGTTATCAGGTATGCGGCCGGATGAACTGGTAAAAGCGATCGTCCAGGGAAATGTAAGGCAGCTTGAAAGTGTAAAAGGCATCGGTAAAAAAACAGCAGAAAGGCTGATAGTGGAATTAAAAGACAAGCTTGGCAAACATTCTGCCGAAACTTTTACAACTTCTTCCGTTATAAACAATACAAAAGAGCAGGATGCGTTTAATGCTTTGGTG
>JAEZRL010000003.1 GCA_023440945.1 Bacteroidota bacterium | reverse complement strand
GTTTGCAGATTTTCATAAGCTTTCAAATATTCAAAATAATTATCGGCATAAGGGCCACGGCGCTGCGTCCAGCCTTCATCTTCGGGGCAAATACTCCAGCTTTCCACGATGCCCCATTCGCTGTAAGTGCCCCAATGCATCAGCAACCCAAATTTCACATCTTGCCAGTGATGCAGTTTGTTCAACACAAGAGAATCCTTCGGATAAATGTATCCTTTACTCATATTATGTTCCTGGCAAAATGCAGTTATTGCAATAATCGAAAGAAGAAGACTTAAAATATTTTTTCTCATAATCGTATTAGTTGAGTGGATAAGCAGAGTTAGATACGAATGTAAATATTGTAAATGATGTTGATAATTATTAGTGATATGAAAAACGAACGATCAGCAAAACAGATAATATTTCTGGGGTTATTATTCAATTAATTATCACTTAAAAGCGGTGACTATTAACTAATATTATAATTTTGTCATATCTTAGTATAAATCCAATAGCTATGTTCACCTCCACAAACATTACTTTGCGGTTGAAGTACCCTTGTAGTATGATCTATTCAACCATTATTCATTTATCTACCTTCAACAAAAATTACAAGCTCTTAAGTGACAGTTCTTACGATTGCGTACAAATTCATTTAAACTCAAAGAGAAGAAATTCGGTTAATAACGCGGAGGGTTATTGTTTATATGTTTTTATGGAGAATGAAGCAAACGAAACTGTGAAACTTGGTTTGTATATTCCCAAAGCAGAATACAGGAGAGATCCGACGCTTTATCTTGAAGCTTATAAATTAATCAATCAGTTTACATCGGATCTTCAGCATTCACTTAAGGCATGTAATAATTAAGTAGATAGAAGAGAGAAGCCTGAAGTTAGAAGTTGAAATTTTTATTTCGAATTTCTAATGCTTATCTCAGCTTCTTTATTTCTTCAGTCAGTTTAGGAACAACTTCAAATACATCTCCAACAATACCATAATCTGCAGCTTTAAAGAAAGGTGCTTCAGGATCTTTATTGATAACAACAATCACCTTACTTCTGTTAACACCGGCAAGATGTTGAATAGCGCCGGAAATACCAAGTGCAACATATAAATTGGGAGAAATTTGAATACCGGTTTGTCCAACGTGTTCGTGATGAGGCCGCCACTGCGCATCTGCTACCGGACGGCTGCAGGCAAGAGCTGCATGTAAAGCATGAGCAAGGTCTTCCACAATACCCCAGTTTTCAGGGCCTTTCAAACCACGGCCGCCACTTACAACAATTTCCGCTTCGGTTAATGGTACTTCACCTTCTACTTTGTTTACAGCAATTACTTTTATTTTACTTGTTTCTGCAGTAATGTTTAATGGTATCACTTCTGCTGTTCCACTTCCTTCTTCAATACGATAACTGTTAGGATTAAGCGTAATGATTTTTACAGGAGATGTCACCTGCACATTTGCAAAAGCCTTTCCTGAAAAAACACTTTTACGAACCACAAAGCCATTGCTTGTATCGGGTAATGCAACAGCGCCTGCTACCAAACCTGCTTTCAGTTTGGCTGAAAGAACTGGTGCAACAGCTCTCCCTGTTTGATTATGAGAGAAGATAATAATATCTGCACCCGATGTTTTAACTGCTTCAGCAATAGCATCTGCATAGATCTGTGCATCTACATGATTGAATAGTTCATTATTCGCCTGATATACTTTTTGCACACCATATTTTCCTAAAGATGCTGCATCAGCATTAACCGTTCCTAAAAACAGGGCATCTGCAGTTGTATTTAATTGCTGTGCTATTTTGCTTCCATAGCTAAGCACTTCAAAAGAATTTTTTTTGATATGACCATCTGCCTGATCAACAAATATGAGAACTGACATTTTTAAAAATTTTGGAATTGGAAATAGAATATAGCTTTTGAAGCTTTATATCACTTTAGCTTCTTCATGTAACAAACGAACAAGTTCTGCAACATTATCCGGTGATATTAATTTTACGCCAGCCTTTGGAGGAGGTAACTCATAACTAACAACTTTTGTTAATGCATCAACGGCTGCAGGTTCAACCACTTTCAAAGGTTTTGTACGTGCTGCCATAATACCACGCATATTTGGAATGCGTTGTTCCGCTACACCTTTCTGGCAACTTACAACGGCGGGCAAAGCCACTTCATCAACTTCTTCACCGCCTTCAATTTCACGGTTTATGGTTGCTGTATTTCCATTCAATTCAAATTTTGTTGCAAGCGAAACATAAGGCATATCAAGTAATTCAGCAACCATTCCACCAAGAGCGGAAGCATTATAATCAATCGTTTCCTTACCAGTTAAAATAAGATCATAACCACCCAGCTTTGCCACTTCTGCAATTTGTGAAGCAATGAAAAAAGTATCATCACTCTGTGTATTTACACGAATGGCTTCATCGCCACCCAATGCTAAGGCTTTGCGAATAACAGGATCAGAATCTGCTCCGCCAACATTTATTAAATGCAAAATAATTGAAGCGTCTTTTTCTTTCAGTTCAATTGCCCGTACCAATGCATACCATTCATCATAAGGATTGATGATCCATTGCACACCGGCATCATCAAATTTTGTATTGCCTTCTTTGAAAGCGATCTTTGAAGTAGTGTCAGGCGTTTTGCTTATACAAACTAATATCTTCATTAAATATGGTTTTAAAAATCAGGTCGCCAAAAGTACAACATGAAAGTGAATGATAAACGTGAATAGTAAGTTGTGAATGATCAATACTGAGCGGTCAAATAAAGTCAGCAACGAGTTATCTGTACTGATAACCTCTAACACTCATTTATTAACCCCAAATCGTTTCAAAAGAAGTTGTAACAGAACAATCATCTTTCAGTAGAAAAGTAAATTCTTTCTCGAAAGATTGTAACACATACTGATCGTTCTTTAGTTCATATATTTCGATGCTTTTTGTATCGGGATCTACTATCAAATAATATTTCACACGCTGTTGTTCGTATAAATGATATTTCGAGTTTCTGTCTTTTAAAGCAGTTGAAGGCGATAATATTTCTACCACAAGCGAAGGTGGAAAATCAAGAAAATTCTTTTGAATTTCTTTACAAACGATAAGGATATCCGGTTCAAGAATAGTATCATTTGAAATAACAAAATCAATCGGGTGATATACCTTGCATTTTTTGCAACCTGATTTTTTTATTGCAGCAATAAACTCATAATTTATTTCAGCCGCTACTCTTTGATGTTCAGGAACAGGTGAAGGGCTCATTGCAAATGGAATTCCTTCTATCAGCTCCCATTTACCTTCCCATAACTTCCAGTCGTCATAAGTATAATGAGGTAATATTTTATAAGCACGGCTCATGCTCAAATTTACTGGAAATCCTTCAGAACACTGGATTAACACCTGTATAATTATGTGGTGTAATAGCTCTAAGTTCTTTCTTAACCGCATTGCTTACACCAAGGCTTTCGATAAATTGATGCATGTCTTCTTTTGTAATGGCAGATTTTCCCCTGGTGAGATCTTTCAGCGCTTCGTAAGGATTGGGATAATTCTCCCGGCGTAAAATTGTTTGCACCGCTTCTGCAACAATTGCCCAATTGTTTTCCAGATCCTCTTTTAGTTTCGCTTCATTTAAAACTAATTTGCCCAAACCTTTTTCAATTGAATTGATAGCAATAACGGTATGTGCAACAGGTACACCAATATTACGCAACACAGTAGAATCTGTTAAGTCACGCTGCAATCTTGATACAGGTAATTTTGCTGATAGATGTTCAAGCAAAGCATTTGCAATACCAAGATTTCCTTCTGCATTTTCAAAATCAATTGGGTTTACTTTATGCGGCATAGCAGATGAACCAACTTCGCCTTTTTTTGTTTTTTGTTTGAAGTAATCAAGACTGATGTAAGTCCAGATGTCGCGACACAAATCAATTAAAATATTGTTTATCCTTTTGATAGCATCAAAATGTGCTGCGAGATAATCATAATGTTCTATTTGCGTTGTAAACTGCAAACGCTGCAAACCCAGACGTGATTCAACAAATTCATTACCAAGTTTCACCCAATCTTTATCGGGAAAAGCAACGGCATGAGCATTAAAGCCACCTGTTGCGCCACCAAATTTTGCAGAATAAGGAATTTGCGAAAACAATTGCACCTGGTTATTCAAACGCTCGTTAAAAACCATTAATTCTTTACCTAGTTTTACGGGAGATGCCGGTTGCCCGTGTGTTCGTGCAAGCATCGGAACATCCTTCCATTCACTGGCAAAGTGATGCAGTTTTTTTTGCAGGTTAAGCACCTGTGGTAAATATTCATGCTCCATGCATTGCTTCCAGCTCAATGGAACAGAGGTGTTATTTATATCCTGCGATGTTAATCCAAAATGTATCCATTCTTTCACATCTGCAGCGCCTGCTTTTTCCAGTTGTTCTTTTAAAAAATACTCAACCGCTTTTACATCATGGTTGGTTATTGCTTCAATTTGTTTAATGTGCTGCGCATCATCCAGGTTAAAATTTTCAGCAACTTCTTTCAATTGTTTTTTTATGGCATTGTTCAGTTTAAAAAATTTCTTCTCTGCTAAAAAAAGAAAATACGCCACTTCTACCTGAACACGATATTTCATTAAAGCATATTCAGAAAAATATTGATCAAGATGTTGCACCTGTTTGCGGTAGCGTCCGTCAACAGGTGATATAGCAGTAAGATTATTTAATTCCATTTATTTAATACACCGTTATAATTGATGAAAATTTTGGTTGACGGTCAACCGTCGTCTGTCGACCGTGTAATAAAAAACCTTTTTCTTTGCAGCGCAAAAATAACCGAATTGAAGAAGATTAAAGTAGGAGCTGTAAGTTATTTAAATACGAAGCCTTTGTTATATGGTATTAAACGCTCAGAAGAATTCATAGATGAAATTGATTTGATTGAAGAATACCCTTCGAAGATTGCAGCGATGCTGGTGAACGGAACGATTGATGTAGGATTGGTACCTGTTGCAATTATTCCTGAATTGAATGAGTGGCATATTATCAGTGATTATTGTATTGGGGCGGAAGGAGATGTGGCAAGTGTTTGTTTATTTAGCGAAGTGCCAGTTGAAAAAGTAGATAAAGTGCTGCTCGATTATCAGAGCAGAACATCTGTGAATTTGTGTAAAGTGTTGCTGAAATATCACTGGAAAGTTACACCTGAACTGGAAGATGCAAAAGAAGATTACCGCGAACATATTGCTGATACAACAGCAGGCGTTGTAATTGGTGACAGGGCTTTACAGCAGAGAAATATTTCCAAATACATTTATGATCTTGCAGATAACTGGAAAGCTATGACGGGCTTGCCTTTTGTTTTTGCCGCATGGATAGCAAATAAGCAATTGCCAACGGATTTTATTGAACGATTCAACGCGGCCAATGCAAGGGGATTGAATAATCTTTCTGCTGTTATAAGTGAAAATGATTTTGATGCTTATGATCTGCATACTTATTATACGAAGAACATTTCCTTCCAGTTAACAGAGGAAAAAAGAAAGGGAATGAATAAGTTTTTGGAGATGTTGAAGTGTGTTTAAATTGATATAAATTATTATAAGCAATCACAGGTTTTTATGCTACCCGTATTTTTATAAATACAACAATCATCTTCCTTACGATAATGGTTGCGGTGGAGGACCGCCTGCAGGTTTTGAATTGTTTTCAGGAAGGGGAACAAACTCTTTATTATCATTTGGCGGAAGTATGATACGGCCTTCTTTCCAGTCGTTCTTTGCTTGTTCTATCCGTTCTTTTTTTGACGATACAAAATTCCACCAGATATATCTGTCGCCCAAAGGCTCACCGCCTAATAGCATAATCGTTGCATTTTCTTTTGCAACAATAACAGGATCGGTTCCTTTGGTAAACACAAGCATTTGTCCTGTTGTGTAAGTTTTACCAGAAATCTCAACACTGCCTTTAGCAACATATATTGCACGTTCGGAATATTCCTTTGGTAAACCAAAATGCGCATTTGGCTGCAAAACAACATGCAGGTAAAACAGAGGTGAGAGTGTTTTTACATCGTTCCTTAATCCGAATGCATTGCCTGCTATTAATCGCATCCAAATGCCCTGTTCTGTAAATACAGGAAGTTCTCCAGGTGTATAATTATTGAACGAAGGAAGGTCTTCTTCATCTTTTTCCGGCAGTGCTACCCATGTTTGTATCATTTCAAGACTTCCCCCGGCAAGCGCTGCAGGGTCTTCAAACCTTTCTGAATGTGCAATGCCTCTGCCTGCAGTCATCCAATTTACTTCACCCGGACGAATAACCTGTTGTACACCGAGACTATCGCGATGCGTTACCTGGCCTTCAAACAAATAACTTACGGTTGATAATCCAATATGGGGATGTGGCAGAACATCCATACTTGTTGCAGATTGTGGCGTTATATTTACCGGCCCTGCATGGTCCATAAAGATAAAAGGACCAACCATCCGCCGTAAGCGGAACGGGAGAATACGGCGCACACTCATAGAAGCACTGATAGAGGCTTTACGTGCTTCGATAACCATATCGAGCATAAAATTGAGTTGAATGAATAATAAAGTTACTTCACTAAAAATAATGCAGGCATTAAACTCTGTTCTCGTTATGATTCAAATGAAACACATTAGTAAACTCACCTACAACTGCTTTTTTATCCCGGAATCGCAGTTTGTGTAATTTAAGGGCCGCTATGTCTTCTATAAAGACTTTCCTATACATTGGATGCATGGTACCTCCTGTTACACCTGCAGGTTTTGAAGGATCATATTGAAATTGCGGATCAACCAACGTTCCTCTTGGATACATAATATCCGGAACACCTTTGCCTCTATAATCAAGGTTAGCAGGATGATCAAGACCGAGTGTATGTCCATATTCATGCGCTGCGGTTGTAGAGCCAACATACAGGTTTTCTAATTTAAAATAACCGCTGTTACAGCCCAATCCATCTACAAAAGAAATATTTCTGTTCGCATATTCTTCGATCCTGAAATAATTGTTACGCGGATCTGTGTTGCTATACACTTCTATGATATCAATATCAGGGGATAAGTTGGCCGTAATACGAAATGTTACAGCTAAAGGTGTTTTGTCAAGATGAATGATTGCCCTTGGTTCATTCCACATTGTTTCAATTTCTTCCCGGATATGCTTCGTGATTTTTTCATCAGCCGCATCTCCATAGATAATCATATGTGATCTTATAACAATCTGATGCTGAAAAATATCAACTTCTGCTTCTCCCATTGCTATTTATGTCCTAATAAAATTGCTAAATTTATTTGATGAATGAGCTTAAAAAAAGTGAAGAGAGCAATGATCAGGAAAACTAAATCATTAATGACACATCTACTTAAGCTTGATCAATTTCTTTAGCCACTCTTTGTGCAGAACGCAAACAAGATTCCATTCCGCGACTAAGATTATCTGCATACGTTCCTGCAAAATATATTCTTCCTTCAGGCATTAATATTTGTGGCCAGAACTTATGCAT
>JAEZRL010000347.1 GCA_023440945.1 Bacteroidota bacterium | reverse complement strand
AGCATTCATTTTACTTTTGAGACTTCCTCTTTTTTGTTGGAAGAAAAGTATTGTTATAAAAACCGTTAACTTCAATTTGCCTGCCTCGGCGGTGATGGATTAGGCTTTGACAAAAGTTCTCCGGGATGCAAAGAATTGGATTGCAGCGGCGGCAGATCTGCTGTTGAAATAGAATAGTTAATAGCAAAAGCTTTGATACCCACATCCTGAAAATCCTGTAATTCAGGTGTAAATAAAGTGTACTTATCCGGATTTTGAAGTATGTATTTCTGCAATTTTAAAATATCCTGCAAGGATAATTCAAGGTTGCCTAAAAGAAGCGTTACACTGGCAAGGTTTTGCAAAGGAACAGTGAACCCTGCGTAGGTCAAAAAAGTCATCTTACCAAAACCTGTTCTGCTGCCACTGTTATTACTTCTCCAAAGCATTAATTGCCATTTTTCTTTTGAGATTAATGTGGTTAAAGCAAGTTTATCCGGGTTCCCTTTTACAATATCTGTCAGATCTGAATTTCTGCTAAAGAAAACAGGCGCTTCGGCAGGTATTTCAACACCCTTAGCATCCGGTATCGCAGCAAAAGCATTTCGTTTTTGTGCCTTGCAGTCATTTGAATTGAAACAAGAAAACAGGAAGAAGATAAACAGAAAAGCAGTGACAAGAATTGCTGAATTCTTTTTCATTTTTTGAGGTTATGAATAAACGGATTAATTATTAATAAATGCAAGCGAAAGCAGGTTTTGGAATCCTTAAATAAGAATAACTTCCTAATATAACCATAATTATTCAACACCAGTGAATATTCGGCCATTTTCAGATAAAATGATTTGGCTTTTTAGATGTGAGCACCTATTTTTGCGTCCCCTACAAGAAAAAAGATTTTAGCCGGTGAGGTGGATGAGTGGCTGAAATCAACGGTTTGCTAAACCGTCGTACGGACTTAAATTCGTACCGAGGGTTCGAATCCCTCCCTCACCGCTTTTATAGGTTTATCTAAGTTCAATTAATTAAAGAAAGCTCGTGAAACGTAAGTAGAACGGGCTTTTTTGTTTTTTGCTTCCTTAGTTTAAGTAGATTTACTTCCTTTTATTCATAAGTTTCCCTATCGAATTATTCACCGTCACAATGAGCAGATGATAGCGTTGGTGGCTAAAGAGTATTGCGAGGAACTTATCAGATTTCTAATCGGGCACTGATCAGAAGATTTCAAATTAATAGTAGGAGAATATTATTATACAAAGATTTTTTTACTCGGCACCAGTTCCGGACAAAGAGTGATAAGGCTGATTATCCAGGATCGCCTCTATGGCTGTAGCAATGTCATAAACATTGCCTTGTCTTTGATTAGAAAGGATAATAATCGTTCTGCCTTTGGTAATTTTTGTTAATTCCAGTGCCTGGTAATGTAAGGCGCTGCCATCATGTACATGAATAATTACTTTATCACCCTCCATGCTTCCACCGCCCAAACCGCATTGCTTATCCGGTCCAACGGGGGTAATTATCTCACGTGTTGAAGCGGGGCTGATAATGCAAAAGTTTATTATACACCGAGACCATTTATAAAAATCATCGAGGGTTAAACAAGTCCAGCCAGATATAGGCACCTCCAATCCATCCTGTTTGAAATTGTTATCAAATGATTTGGCTACGAATACATCCTGGTCAGTTGGATCAACCAAGCCGTTGTTAATATCTGCTTGCTTAAGGATTTTTTGTAAGACAAACTGGTTAAAGGACATACCCGCTACTTTTTCTATTATCCTTCTTCTTAAAAAAGTATTGTTGTTATTGTAAGCATAGCTGCTGCCAGGTTCAAAATCAAGTTTTTGTAAGGATAAAAGGTCCTTCCAATTGTCTTCGTCACTATGTACCGTTTGCCATTTTATTTCGGGCAAACCACTTGTGTACTGCAATAAGTTCCTGATGCTTATCTTCTGCGCCCATGCAGGCAGGTTTGGAAAAAATTTAGCTACTTTATCGTTTATACTTAGTTTGCCTTGTTCCTGCAGCATCATAATTCCTACTGCATCAAACTCTTTCGCTATTGATCCTATATGAAAGCGATATTGATCTGTAAGTAAAACTTTTTTTGATGCATCTGCATAACCAATTGCTTTCTTAACTATCACTTTTCCATGATCAGCGATCAATATATTACCGTTGAAAAGTCCTGCTTTATTTGCTTCAGATAAATAATGATTTATCAAAGCCACTTTGTCTTTTTGTGCAAATGCTCCCGTTCCTGTTGAAAGTATAGTGATAAAAAGAAATATGCTGCTTCTATACAGTCTCATAAACTTTTTATTTAGTTAAAATAAGGTATTTGCTATTTATTAAGCTGCATATCAAATATATATAAGGAATCGAGGATTGATAAATCCAGGCACCCGTATGATCATTTTCCAACATTGAAAAGCATTTCCGTTAGTCTCTTGTAAACTACAAATAAAGGAAATTGAAGGCAAACACGGTTTTTTTACGACTGTGGATATTTTATTTAATTCATTTTTTTAAATATCTGTACCTTAAATACTCATTTAACGTTGCAGCCAAAATATTATGCGATTCCTGATAACCCTTACAACCAATCTTCCACCTGCTATTATACCTGTTAATTATCAATACCCGCTCTCTTCGGCTATCTACCGCATTATTGCCAAGGGTGATGCGCAGTATGCATCTTTCTTGCACGAAAGCGGCTATGGCAAAGGCTTTAGATTTTTCACTTTTTCACAAATAAATTGTCCGTTTAAAATAGAAGGCGACAGAATGCGCCTGTTGAATAGTGAACTTAGTTTCCAGATAGCTTTTCATTTACCGCAGGCGACGGAAAGTTTTGTAAAAGGATTATTTCAAAGTGAACAGATTGATATCGCCGATAAAAAATCAAAAGCCGGGTTTTTGGTAAGATCAGTAGAAAGTTTACCGAATCCTTTACAGCAATATAAGGACAATA
>JAEZRL010000345.1 GCA_023440945.1 Bacteroidota bacterium | reverse complement strand
CTCCAATATTTCCTGCTACTGCAATATGTTTTGGTTTCTTCGCTTTAGCCATTTAGGTTGTAGGTTTTAATCTCCCTCTTAGTTCCCTCTTCAAAAGAAAGGGAGGCCGATTTGGAAAATAATAATTTTGCTTTTGTTTCTACAATATTGATTTCGGTGAATGCTTTCAGATTTTTTTCCTTTATCATTTACTTGCTCATCCGCCTATTTCCATTGCCTTTCTTACAATGTTCAAGGTTGCGGAAGCACTTGCTCTTGCTTTTTCTGCGCCTTGCTTCATAATTTTTTCCAGATATGTTTTATCATTTTGAATTGATGCTGCTTTCTCTCTTATCGGCCGCATAAAATTAACCATATCTTCTGCCAATTGCTTTTTCATATCTCCATAACGGATGACACAATTATTAAAATCAGATTCACATTTTTCGACAACTGTAACAGGACTAACCAATTTAATCAGCGTAAAAAGATTTTCTATATAATCCGGCTTTACAGAATTTGATTCGGTTGGTCCGCTATCAGTTTTTGCTTTCATTATTTTTTTTCTTATCAGATCATCGTCATCGGCAAGATATAAAGTAGCCATTGCGTTTTCACTCTTGCTCATTTTACCGTTGCCATCCAGGCTCATGATCTTCACCAACTGATATCCATAGTTAAAAGCTTGCGGCATTGGAAACACTTCACCATAACGGTGATTAAAACGCTCTGCGAAATTTCTCGCCATCTCCAAATGCTGCTCCTGGTCCTTACCAACGGGCACTTTTAAAGCACGATGAATTAAAATATCTGAAGCCATCAGTACAGGATAAGTAAGTAAACCTGCATTTACATTTTCCGGATGTAAACGCACTTTATCTTTAAATGTAGGTGTTTTTTCCAGTTCACCTTTATATGCCAGCATGTTTAAATACAAATACAATTCAGCAATTTCAGGCACATCGCTTTGAACATACAAAGCCACTTTATCGGGATCTAATCCGCAAGCAATATTTTCAGCCAATACGCGATGCACACTTTTGCGTAATTCACTTGTATCCGGATGCGTGGTTAAACTATGCCAATCAGCCACAAAAAAATAACAATCATATTCATCCTGCATACGCACATAATTACGCATAGCACCAAAATAATTTCCTAAATGCAAAAAACCTGTTGGTCTTATACCGCTTAAGACAACCTCTTTACTCATAGCGGCGAAGATAATGAAAGGTGAAAGTCTCTTGTAAAGAGTGAGTGGATTTTTTACAGATGGAAGCCAATGACCGCAACGTTCAGCTTAATCTCCGGACTTAAATCAGCTTTAAAAAATATTATTTTTATTAATGAATACAGTGATTGTCTTAAAATGAGATTATAAAAAGCGGCATAATTTTTCAGGAATTATCTTTTTTTTGATATTTAACCGCTGATTGATAAGAATGCTTTGTATTCTTTTCAATCACATTGATCCATTTATCTATCCAATATCCATATAGTGAAAAACTTTATCTTATACCCTAAAATATTAGGTGTTGTATGCCTGATGTTCATTTTTCAAAAAACCTATGCCCAACCAAAAGCTTCTTTTTCTTCTGATATTACAAGCGGGTGTGCACCATTAGCGATACAATTTACAGATGATTCGAAAGGCGATAACCTGCAATGGAAATGGGATCTTGGAAACGGTGCTATATCCACTCAACAAAATCCATCCGGTGTTTACCTTGTCCCGGGAACTTATACTGTAAAACTTATTGTGAAAAATAACGTAGGCATTGATTCTGTTGTTAAGAAGGATTATATAACTATTTACGCAGAACCAAAGGTTGATTTTACTTCTTCGCCCACAGTCGGCTGTCCTTCCTTATCGGTTGCTTTCAGTGATAAAACCAATCCTGTTTCAGGTACTGTTGCTGAATGGTTATGGGATTTTGGAGATGGAAAAGTTTCTTCCGAAGCAAACCCGGTTCATGTTTATCAAACCTCAGGAAAATATGATGTAACACTTGTTGCAAAAAACAGTTTTGGTTGTGTTCAGACAACAAAAAAACAGGCATTTATTACAGTAAACGACAGTGTAAAAGCTGATTTCGACTACAATTATGTTAACGTTTGCCAACCTCCTTCTAAAGTAGATTTCAAAAACACTTCAGTTTCAAAAAATGCTGTTAATTATAAGTGGTTATTTGGTGATGGCGAGGAATCAACAGAAATAGCACCTTCACATGTTTATAATGATTCCGGAACTTATGCGATTCGTCTTATTGTGATTAGCGATCAGGGTTGTAGTGACACGGCTGTTAAAAATATTTCTATTGGAAGAATAACACCAGAGTTCAGTTTTACAAATGCCTGTTTGAAAGATAAAGTTGTTTTCCAAAATATTTCTTCTGTCAAGCCATCTTCTGTAAAATGGTTTTTTGGTGATGGAACAAGTGCAACAACTTCTGATGCTGTTCATAGCTTTGCTAACACTGGAAATTATGAGATTAAAATGATTGCAGATTTTGGCAGCTGTAAAGATTCTATCTCCAAAATCATTACCATTGTTGAAAAGCCTGCTGCAGATTTCTCTGTAAATATCCCCCCAAGTTGCATTTTGCCTGCAACAGTTGATTTTAAAAACACTTCTACCGGCGCAGGCAATTATCAGTGGTTGTTTGGAGACAGCACTTCATCCAACGAAAATAATCCTTCTCACAGTTACGTTAATGGCGGTTTTTATACCGTTTCACTTATTGCTTTTAATGGTGCAGGTTGCAGTGATACTGTAACAAAAAAAGATGTTATCAAGATCGGTCCACCAAAGATTTTAAAATTTGAAAATCTTCCTGCTATTGGTTGTGCCCCACAAAAGATAACACCGAAAGCAGTTATTGCTTCTGCAGGCCCGGTTGCAAAATATGAATGGGATTTTGGCGATGGCACTCAATCAACTGATATTACACCCGAACATATATATACACAACCTGGCACTTATACAGTTAAACTTAAAGTAACTACCGTTCGTGGTTGCACCGATTCATTTGAAATGAAACGTGCTGTTTCTATAGGCGAAGTACCGAAAGCAAATTTTTCAGCTAGCCCTTTGGATGCGTGTGCTCAAACCGCTATTCAGTTTACAGATCAGTCGCAGGGAACGATCACTAACTGGAATTGGTTTTTTGGTGATGGAGGAACTTCAACAGCACAAAATCCTTTGTACCAGTTTACAGATACAGGTTATTTTAAAGTGAGATTGATCGTGGCGAATAATGCATGTAAAGACACACTTGATATTGATAGCCTTGTTCATCTTTCGCCGCCTGTCGCAAACTTCAAGCCTTTGCTCAATTGCAGTTCTCCTTATGATCGCACGTTCAAAGATTATTCAATCGGTGCTAAAACCTGGAGCTGGAATTTTGGCGATGGAACAACTTCTTCTGAACAAAGTCCTTCACATACTTATACCACACCAGGTACATATTTCACCACGCTTACGGTAACAAACGGAAGCTGTTCTTATGAAGCTTCAGACAGCGTCAGAATCATTGATGAAAAACCTTTGTTTGGCACCAATTCGAAAGACACCGTTTGTCGTAATGATTCTGTAAGTTTTTCTGCATATAACTATAATCCCGGAAACATAAGTTCTTTCAACTGGATATTTGGCGACGGAACTTCAACAGGTTTTTCATCAAACAGTGCTAATGTTACGCATCGTTATACTCAATCCGGTTCTTTTTCTGCACAATTGGTCACAAGAGATATTATAGGATGTTATGATACCGTTGTAAACACCTTGCAAAAATTCCAGGTGTACGGCCCAAAAGCATCTTTTAGTAATCCTGCAGGAACTTGCATTAACAGTGATGTATCTTTTACAGATAATTCCACAACAGATGGAACGCATAAAATTGAGAAATGGATCTGGACATTCGGTGATTCACCCAATGAAAATGTTTATAACAACGGGCCCTTCATTCATACTTATAACACAGTAGGATATTTCAATGTGAAGCTTGTAGTATATGATGATTATGGCTGCGCGGACTCAATCACTAAAAGCAGAGCCTTAGAAATTACAAATCCGGTTGCACAGTTTACAGCAAGCGATACGGTACGCTGCACAAAAAATACTGTCTCATTTAAAAATTTATCTGCAGGTTCAGGACTTCAATACATCTGGAATTTCGGCGACCAGTTGCAGGAAACAGTTA
>JAEZRL010000226.1 GCA_023440945.1 Bacteroidota bacterium | reverse complement strand
GTATGATGCAAATCATCTTTGTACAACTCAGTTAAAACAAACATGACATTAATATGACAATGAAGCAACGATAATTATGCGTTTCAGCAAACCAACAGAAGTACCTTTGCGTATCTATACAAGATGATGTTAACGGATAAACAAGTAATGGATATTAATCAATTTTTTGTAACAGGAATTAATTATAAGAAAACAGATGCCTCCGTTAGAGGGCAATTTGCGATTCAATCTCATCAATATGCTTCTCTTTTAGAAAAAGCCAAAGAGCAGGGTTTGCAGGAGTTATTTGTATTAAGCACCTGCAACAGAACAGAAGTTTATGGCATTGCTCCAGGCGCTGCAGATTTAGCAGAATTATTATGTCGCGAAACAACAGGTTCAATAGAAACTTTCAAGCAGCTTTGCTATGTAAAAAAAGGTGTTGCTGCGGTTGAACATTTGTTTTCTGTAGCGGCAGGACTCGACTCACAGATTCTTGGCGATTACGAGATTGTAGGCCAGTTAAAACAGGCTGTAAAATTTGCAAAAGAAAAAGGCTTTGTAGGAACATTTCTCGAACGATTGATAAATGTTGTTTTACAGTCATCAAAAATTATTAAGAACCAGACAGCATTAAGTGGTGGAACTGTTTCGGTTGCCTTTGCTGCTATTCAGTTTCTGAAAGAAAATGTAAAGAACATTTCGAACAAAAAAATTGTTTTATTAGGCACGGGAAAGATCGGCTGCAATACCTGCAAAAATCTTGTTGATTATCTCGATACAACAAACATCACCCTTATCAATCGCACAGAAGATAAAGCTGTAGAATTAGCGAAAGATCTTGATCTTCATTTTTCATGTTATGATAATTTAAATGAAGAAGTTTCAGCGGCAGACGTTGTTATTGTTGCAACAAATGCAGAACAACCTGTAATTAACAAAGCCGATCTTATCAACAGCAATAAAAAAATATTGATTGATCTTTCTATTCCAAATAACATTGATCCCGCGGCAAAAGAATTAGCACATATCACTTTGATAAATGTGGATGAATTATCAAAGCTTAATGATAAAACTTTGCAGAAACGTTTGGCGGAAGTTCCGAAAGCAAAAGCGATTATCAACGAATACATCTGCGAGTTTATCGAATGGTATAATATGCGTAAGCATGTACCCGTACTGAAAGCAGTGAAACAAAAGCTGATTGATATGCATCAGTGCAATTTGTTTATGTCGCTTCACCAGGATGTAAAAGAATGTCCTTACTCCAATCCCGATGCTATACAAAAAGTTATTAACAATATGGCTATCAAAATGCGTGACCGTCATCAGCCGGGATGTAATTATATCGAAGCGATCAACGACTTCATTGCGGGCAGGGCTAATTAAAATCAATAATGATAATCATAAAAGATGCAAATCCGAAAGAGGTTTGCAATCATTAGAGTTTCTCCTGGCCGTAATATAAAACAAAAGATTTTCAAGTGAATAAGGTATTAAAAATAGGCACAAGAGACAGCCAGCTTGCTGTTTGGCAGGCTTCTCTCGTTCAAAAACTTTTAAAGGAGAAAGGCTTTGAAAGTGAGTTAGTTTATATAAAGAGTGATGGTGATATTGATCTTGTAACACCCTTATATGCAATTGGTGTACAGGGTGTTTTTACAAGAGCTTTGGATGCCGCTTTATTAAGTAAACGAATTGATATTGCTGTGCATTCAATGAAAGATGTTCCCACACAGCTAGCAAAAGGCATTCAACAAGCGGCAGTTTTACCAAAAGCCTCTTACAAAGACATCTTTGTTTATAAAGATGAATCCATTATAGAAGAACTAAAACTAACGGAGGAAGAGATTAGCTCACCTTCAGAGGACGTAGGCTATGTTATTGCAACAAGCAGTATTCGCAGGCAGGCACAATGGTTGAATCGTTATCCCGGTTGCAGTATTGCAAATCTTAGAGGAAATGTAAATACACGTTTAAGAAAACTGGAAGAAAACGACTGGCAGGGAGCGATTTTTGCTGCTGCAGGTTTGGAACGTATCAGTTTGCGTCCCGAACAATCCGTGGAATTAGACTGGATGTTGCCTGCGCCGGCACAAGGTGCAATCATGGTTGTTTGCAATGAAGATGATACATTCAGTTTTGATGCATGCAAATTATTGAATAACGAAGCAACAGCTCTTTGTGCAAAAATCGAAAGAGATTTTTTAAGTACCTTAATGGGTGGATGTTCAACACCTATTGGTGCTCTGGCAGTTGTTAACAATGATGAAGTAAAGTTCAAAGGAAATCTGCTTTCCATTGACGGAAGCGAAAAAATGTACACAGAAAAAAAGCTGTTGGTAAAAGATGCAGCAGGTTTAGGTGTGGAAGCAGCAAACGAGATCTTACAAAACGGTGGTAAACAATTAGCAGAAGCAATTCGCAATGTTGCAAAATAATATATCAATACTTAGCACAAGACCTTTGAATGAAATACTCCTCAGCAAAACGGCTGAGAAAGGTATTGATATCACCTGCATTCCGTTCATCAAAACACAAACACTTGCAACACCGGAAATTGTGGAAAGTATCCAGGAGTTGGCAACGCAAAACCTTCATATAATCTTTACAAGTATGAATAGTGTTGAAGCCGTTATTCAGCAATTACATACTAAGCCAAACTGGAAAATATTTTGTATTGGTGGCGCAACAAAAGATGTCGTATTCACTTTTTTTGATAAAGAGCAAGTGATAGCAACAGGAAAAAATGCAACTGTTCTATCACAAAAAATTATTGCTTCCGGCTGTAAAGAAGTAATGTTTTTTTGCGGCGATCAGCGTTTGAACGAAATACCCGAAACATTACAGGCGCATAATATTAAGGTCAACGAACTTATTGTTTATACAACTGTTCAAACACCTCAAACGATTGATCAGAATTTTAAAGGAATTTTGTTTTTTAGTCCAAGTGCAGTGCATAGTTTTTTTTCAGTAAATACTCTTCCACTCGATGTCGTTTTATTTGCAATTGGAAAAACAACTGCAGCTACTATCGAATCTTATTGCACCAATAAAATTATTGCAAGTGATTGGCCTGGACAGGAAAGTATTATTGATAAAGTGCTGGAATACTTTAACGAACAATAATGAATAGCTAATCATATCATCATCCTGTTGTAAAACAGCAAATCAATTAACATGAGTAAGAAACCATTTGAAAAATTTATTAAGAAAGAACCGAAAGGCGCTAAGAAAAAAGAAGCCATTCGCGTTGAAAAGAAAAAAGCAAAAGAAGAAGCAAGAGCTTTAGGTGAAGAATTAAGAAAACGCAACGATGAAAAATACCGCCTCGTAACAAAAGAAAATGCGGTAAAAAAGAAAGCTGCTAAGCCACATTCAGACGAAGCATCTTCTTTTAAAAAACATGACCGGTATAAAAAAGAAGAAAAACTAACTCGTTATAAAAGATCATCACCAGAAGAAAAACGAGCAGCTTCTGAAAAACAAGGTTCTTCTCCAACCGAAGAGATGCCGCTGAATAAATTTATTGCACATGCAGGTGTTTGTGCACGACGTGAAGCAGCGGAAATGGTGAAGGAAGGTAAAATTTGTGTGAACGGCGATATTGTTTATGAGCCGGGTTATAAAGTTTCTGCAAAAGACAAAGTGGAGGTGAAAGGCAAACAGGTTTTCCTGCAAAAAAATCTCGTGTACATTCTCCTTAATAAACCAAAAGATCATCTCACCACTGCAAAAGATCCTGAAGGGAGAAAAACGGTTTTTGATCTTATAAAAGGGGCTGCAAAAGAAAGGGTTTATTCTGTTGGCCGCCTCGACCGGAATACTACAGGTGTGTTATTACTTACAAATGATGGCGAGTTGGCGCAAAAGCTTACGCATCCTTCATTTGAAGTAAAAAAAGTATATGAAGTAACGCTTGATAAACCGGTTGTGAAAAAAGATCTTGAAACAATTCTCAAAGGCCTAACGCTTGAAGATGGTTTTGTAAAAGCAGATGAAATTTCTTATGCTGATGCAAAAGATAAAAGTGTTATAGGTATTCAAATTCACAGTGGAAGAAATCGCATTGTACGCCGCATTTTTGAACACCTCCGTTACAAGGTAAAAAATCTTGATCGTGTTATGTTTGCTAATCTCACCAAAAAAAATGTAGATCGCGGCAAATGGCGCTATCTCAACGAAAAAGAGATACGCTTACTTAAATACATGAATCAGTCTTTTGTACGTTCGAAAAATGCCTGATATTTTTTTGTACTCAGCTTCCGTGCTGCTATAAACTTTGGTTGCGTCGCACACTTGTACGGCAACAATTCTATTCAACATTTTTTACATCGTATTAATGAGATCAACAGATATAATTCTTGAGGATGAGCATTTGATTGCTATAAATAAAAAAGCGGGCATGCTGAGTGTTCCGGACAGAAAGCAATCGGAAATTTCTTTGAAAGATATTTTACTGAAAGAGTTTGGAGAAATATATACCGTTCATCGTCTGGATAAAGAAACAAGTGGTGTTATTGTTTTTGCAAAAAGCGCTGAAGCACATGCTGCCTTATCGCAATTATTCGAAAGCCGTAATGCAGAAAAATATTATTATGGTTTGGTGCATGGTGTTGTTATTCCACCATCAGGAAATATTGATGAGCCAATAGCAGAACATCCGGCAAAAAATGGAAAGATGATAGTTAATAAAAAAGGCAAACCATCTTTAACCAATTATGAAACAGAAGAACAGTTCCGGCTGTTTGCATGGATGAAATTTCAGATACATACAGGACGCACACACCAGATACGCGTTCACATGCAGCACATTGGTCATTCTATTGTTTGTGATGATCTGTATGGCAACGGTGAACCGGTTTATTTGTCGAGTCTTAAACGCAATTATCATCTTTCAAAAAAAGAAGAAGCGGAAAGACCGGTCCTCTCCAGGCTTGCATTACATGCTGCTTTACTCAAATTCACTTTATTTGAGAAAGAATATGAATTTGAAGCACCGCTGCCAAAAGATCTGCGGGCTTTGTTACAGCAGTTAAGAAAACTGAATTTGCGGTAAGAACTTATTTATAGGAAGTGAGAATTTTAATTCAATTTTCATCGAGGATATTATTTGTAAAATGTAAGTTTAAATGCGAAAGAAAAGACAATAAAATAATATGAAACATCTTGGCTTATTCTATTTCTATTTGCTTCTTTTTATTCCTTTTGGGCTTTTGATACTGGGTACAAAGTATTATTTAATCACAAGTAATGTCTTTGTTTTAGGGCTTGCAATCTATTGCTTTATTTATCATCCTTTCGTTAGTGGATTACGATTGCTCACAAATAATAAGATTAGTAAAAACGAATTTTGGTTAACGTTTATTCCAACGTGGAACTGGAAATATCGGTGGTTTCTCTTCTTCAATAAATAATTATATTCAAATAAAAAAAGAGGCTGTTTCAAAAAGCAGCCTCTTTCAATTTATACATTTTTCTTATCAGCTTAAACCCAAAACAGAACGGTTAAAAGCTTCATCACTTCCTGTTCCCGCAAAGTCATCAAATGCTTTATCCGTAACATGAATGATATGATCTTTTATAAAGGTAGCACCTTCTCTCGCACCATCTTCAGGATGTTTCAATGCACATTCCCATTCAAGTACTGCCCAACCTTTATAATCGTATTGTGCCAGTTTGCTGAATACAGATTTAAAATCAACTTGTCCATCCCCTAAAGAACGGAAACGTCCTGCACGTTCAACCCAACCTGAATAGCCTCCGTAAACACCTTGCCGGCCTGTTGGATTAAATTCCGCATCTTTTACATGAAACATTTTTATGCGTTCATGATAAATATCAATGTACTCAAGATAATCGAGACACTGCAATACAAAATGCGAAGGATCGTATAACAAGCAGGCACGCGGATGATTATTTACATGCTTTAAAAACCTTTCATAACTAACACCATCATGCAGGTCTTCACCAGGGTGTATTTCATAACAAAGATCAACGCCGTTTTCATCAAAAACATTCAATATCGGTAGCCAGCGATTGGCAAGTTCTGTAAAACCCGTTTCTACTAATCCCGCAGGTCGTTGTGGCCAGGGATAAACGGTATGCCACAACAATGCACCACTGAAAGTACCATGGGCATTCAATCCTAAATTATTTGAAGCTTTCGCTGCATATTTTAATTGCTGAACAGCCCACTCCGTTCTTGCTTTTGGATTGTTACGATACTGTCCAGGAGCAAAGCCATCAAACAAAGTATCATAAGCAGGATGTACAGCAACAAGCTGTCCCTGTAGATGTGTTGAAAGTTCAGTTATTTCAAGCCCTACAGCATTTACAATACCTTTTAATTCATCAGCATAGGTTTTACTTTCTGCTGCTTTTTGGAGATCTATTAATCGCGTATCCCATGTAGGAATTTGCACACCTGCATAACCCAGGCTTTTAGCCCATTCACATATTGATTGCAGTGTGTTAAAAGGTGGCTGATCGCCTGCAAACTGTGCTAAAAAAATACCCGGTCCTTTTAATGTTGTCATCAATAATTTTTTATTTGATTAAACTCAATATTGCCTATACCTTAAACTTATTCCACTACATTATCCGTCCATTTCTGATCAGATTGTGCGCTCTTTACTACGTTATCTATAAATGCCATACCGCGAACACCATCTTCTACGCCTGGAAAATCCAGTGCTTCCGGTGATGGTTGTGTTCCATCAATTCTTGCACATAACGTTCTGGCAAAGTTGCGATAGATATTTGCAAAGGCTTCTAAATAACCTTCAGGATGACCACCCGGCGTACGGACATTTGCTTTTGCATAACTGCCGAGATATGCCTGACCTGCACGATAGATTTCTGCCGGTTTATCCAGCCATTTTACAATAAGTGTGTTGGGTTCCTGCTGTGCCCATTCCAGTCCACCTTTTTCGCCATAGACGCGAATACGTAAAGCATTTTCCTCACCTGCTGCAACCTGCGATGCCATCAGCACACCTGCAGCACCATTATCAAATCTCAATAAAACATTACCATCATCATCCAAAGCCCTTCCTTCAACCATTACATTGAGATCAGCACAAAGTTTTGTAATGTGCGAACCGGTGATATATTCGGCCAAATGTTCCGCATGTGTTCCAATATCACCCATTGCTCCTGATTTACCGCTTTTTTTCGGATCGGTTCTCCAGGCAGCCTGTGCATTACCTTCTCTTTCGGTTAGCTTACTTAACCATCCCTGCGGATATTCAACCCATACTTTTCTTATTTTTCCTAAAGCTCCTTCCTGTATCATTTGCCTTGCTTGTTTAACCATGGGGTAGCCTGAATAGGTGTGTGTTAAACAAAGAACAAGTCCTGTTTCTTCTACTTTTTTCTGCAACTGTTTTGCTTCATCCAAAGTAAAAGTGATAGGCTTTTCAATTACCACATGAAAGCCATGATCCAATGCCATCATTGCAGGAGCAAAGTGTGCGAAGTTGGGTGTAACAATCGTTACAAAATCCATACGCTTATCTGCGGGCAGTTCACTTTCTTTTTTTATCATCTCATCATAAGTAAGATAAATACGGTCTTCAGCTAAAAAAAGAGATTTACCTGAGTCTTTGGCAATTTCTGGATTGATACTTAAAGCTCCGCAAACAAGTTCGATAAGGCCATCCATGTTGGCAGCGTGACGATGAATGGCACCGATGAAAGCATCTTTACCCCCACCTACCATTCCCATTCTTAATTTTCTGTTCATGTATGTGTTTTTTGTTTTAGGTTTCGTTAGAAATTTTTAATGTTTTTGCAAACAAATTTGAAAGAATTTAAAGCACCGTTAAAAAAAAATGTAAGTTCGACAATTTATCAATTGATTTTTAAAAATAAAAAATTACATTTATCCCGACTATTTTTTTATTAATTCTAACGATATGCAAAACCTTCCTCAACGCAATCAATTATTTGTTGCCAGTTGCCTGGCCCTTTTAGTAACGTCATTGTCATTTGGTATTCGTGCAGGTATCCTAAACCGTCTCGGTGTAGAGTTTCACCTCGATGCACAACAATTAGGCTCTATTGCTGCCACCGCTTTTTGGGGCTTTCCGCTTGCCATTGTTATTGGCGGAATGATAGTGGATGTGATAGGGATGAAAAAATTGTTGATAGCTGCCTTTGTATTTCATCTTATAGGCATCGTTCTCACCATTTTTGCGAATGGTTACTGGACGCTGTTTATTTCAACACTTTTTATCGGAATTGCGAATGGTACAGTAGAAGCTGCATGTAACCCACTTGTTGCGACCATTTTCCCTGATAACAAAACAACCAAGCTGAACCATTTTCACTTATGGTTCCCTGGTGGTATTGTTATAGGCACTTTACTCGTTTATTTATTAGACCAGTTTGGCATTGGCTGGCAGGTACAGGTTGGTTTAATGATCATCCCAACTTTGCTGTATGGCTATCTTTTTAGCAAACTTCAGTTTCCTGTTACTGAAAGAGTTTCAAGCGGTGTATCTACCAAAGAAATGTACTCAGCTTTGTTAAGTCCGCTGTTCATCTTTATGATCATTTGCATGTTAGGTACCGCTATCACTGAATTATTCACCAACCAGTGGATTGACGTACTTTTCAAAACTGTTACCGACAATGCTTTGCTTATTCTAACATTTGTTGCCTCCATGCAGGTATTAGGTAGAGCCTTTGCGGGGCCGATCGTTCACCGCATAAATGCACAAGGTGTCCTGCTTGTTTCAGCCATATTATCTGCTTTAGGTATTTACCTGATGGTTCATTTATCCGGTATCGCCATTTTTGGTGGTGCGATCGTATTTGGGTTAGGCGTAGCTTTCTTCTGGCCTTGTATGATTGGTTTTGTGGCAGAAAATTTACCAAGAACTGGTGCCGTAGGTTTGAATTTTATGGGTGGGGCCGGTATGTTCGCGGTTTCTCTCTACATGATATTTATGGGTGGATATTATGATAAGATAATGATACAGCAGTTACCTGCAGGTGCAAGTCTTGACGCTTACCGTTCTGCTGCACCGGGAACAGAAATGGCAAATGCTTATGATGCTGCCCGTTCTGCTGCAGGACCGGAAATTTTGAATGCAACGCTTATCATACCTGTTATATTAATATTTGCATTTGCCGGTTTATTCTTCTATATGCGGTCAAGAAATAACAGGAAGCAAACTGTTTTAACTGCAACGGAACCTGCCGGTGCAGCGTATGAAAATCTATAATTGTTCTAATATTTAAAAGAGTATAATCAACATTTAATTTCATGTCAGTTCAACAATCCCGCAGAGCCGCATTAAAAAATATGATGGCAGGCTCCGCAGCTATTGCAGCAGGCAGTATGCTTTCGCCTCTGGCCTGTGATGCTTCACCAAAAGAATTTAAATTGAAAGGGAACATTAATCACTCGGTTTGCCAGTGGACATACAGTTTTATGTCAGTTGAGGAACTATGCAAGGTGGTAAAAGAAATCGGCTTTAATGCTATCGATCTTATGGGTCCAAAAGATTGGCCAACCTTACAGAAATATGGCATCTACAGCTCTATGTGCTATACCGCTGCCAATAACAGTTTAACACAGGGGTGGAATGATATCACTTATCATAATGATTTGATAAAAGCGTTCAATGATGTTTTTCCGATGATGAAAAAAGCAGGATATACGGATGTTATCTGTTTTAGCGGAAGCCGTAATGGCATGGATGATGAGACAGGTTTGAAAAATTGCGAAATGGGTTTGAAGAAAATTCTCTCCAACGCAGAAAAAAATGGTATTACAGTTCAGATGGAATTGTTGAACAGCAAAGTAGATCATAAAGATTATATGTGTGATAATCATAAATGGGGAGTAGAGCTTTGCAAAAGAATAGGCTCTCCGAATTTTAAATTACTTTATGATATCTATCACATGCAGATTGATGAAGGAGACGTTATCCGTACAATAAAAGATAATAATCAATATTTTGGTCATTATCATACAGGTGGCGTTCCGGGAAGACATGAAATAGATGAAAGCCAGGAATTATATTATCCGGCGATAATGAAAGCAATCGTAGACACAGGTTTTAAAGGCTATGTTGCACAGGAATTTATTCCCGCAGCAGAAGATAAGGTTGCTTCCCTTAAAAAAGCTATCCAGATCTGCGATGTATAATTTCAGGAAGCCTGAGGAAATAAAAAGTGTATTTAAAAACTAAACTACTGCTCTTGTATTGTTACTTTCTACCTTAAGCTGAATAGCCTGTAAGGCGTACAAGTGAGTGACACAACGAAGCTTGATAGTAATTCAATTGCTGATAATATAATAAATAAATTAAATAAAAAAAGAAAACATGGCTGATAATGTTTATGATGCTATTGTGATCGGCTCAGGAATCAGTGGTGGCTGGGCTGCAAAAGAATTAACTGAAAAAGGTTTGAAAACACTGATGCTTGAACGCGGCCGCGATATAAAGCATGTAAAAGATTACGTGAATGCGAACAAAGGATCCTGGGAATTTCCACACAGGGGAACCCGCACACAGCAGATGATCAAAGATTATCCTGTTTTAAAAAGAGATTATCCTCTGAATGAAACAAACCTTGATTATTGGGTGAATGAAAAGGAAAGTCCTTACACAGAAATAAAACGCTTCGACTGGTTTAGGGGTTATCATGTAGGTGGTCGTTCGTTAATGTGGGGAAGACAAAGCTATCGCTGGAGTGATTTTGATTTTGAAGCAAATGCGAAAGATGGTATCGCCGTTGATTGGCCGGTTCGTTATAAAGAAATAGAACCATGGTATGATTATGCAGAGAAGTTTGCGGGCATCAGCGGTTCAAAGGAAGGTTTGCCTCAATTACCGGACGGGCAGTTTATGCCGCCAATGGAAATGAACTGTGTTGAAAAAGATGTGGCAAAACGTGTAAAAGATTTTTATAAAGGTCAACGTGCCATGATCATTGGTCGTACCGCTAATATCACTGAGCCTTTGCCGGGCAGAACCAATTGCCAATACCGCAATAAATGCTGGCTCGGTTGTCCGTTCGGTGCTTATTTCAGCACACAATCGTCAACGCTTCCCGCCGCAATTAAAACCGGCAATTTAACGCTTCGTCCCTGGGCTATCGTTACAAAGATTTTATATGATAAAGACAAAAAAAGAGCAACAGGTGTAGAAATCCTCGATGCAGAAACAAATAAGACTTACACTTATAATGCAAAGATCATTTTCTTAAATGCATCTACTATCAACTCCGCATGGATACTAATGAACTCTGCTACAGATGTATGGCCAGAGGGCTTGGGGAGCAGCAGCGGGGAGTTAGGTCACAACCTGATGGATCATCATCTTGGTGTTGGAGCCGGCGGTGTGGTAGAAGGTTATGATGATAAGTATTATTTCGGTCGTCGTGCCA
>JAEZRL010000397.1 GCA_023440945.1 Bacteroidota bacterium | reverse complement strand
TGATAAAATCTTCCAACCATTCTTCACTACAAAACCAACAGGACAGGGAACAGGATTAGGATTGAGTCTAAGCTATGATATTATAAAAGCACATGGAGGGGAAATAAAAGTGAAGAGTAAAGAAGGTGAGGGTTCAATGTTTACCATACAATTGTTACATCCAAATAATTAAGTGTGAATTATTCAATAAAGACAACGCTCATTCTTTTTACTAGTATGATGCTATGCAGCTCTGCTATAACGGCACAAAGAAAAATAGTTGATAGTTTATTAAAAGAGTTAGCTATAGAAAAAAATGATACCGCAAAATTATATATATGCGGCGGTTTGGTAGAGGCATATAAAAATGTAAATCTTGATTCAGGCGTTTATTATGCGCAGCAGCAAATATTAATATCTAAAAAGTTTAATGACCCTGCTTTCACAGCATATTCGTTCAATCAGTATGGTTATGCATTATTTTTTGCAGGAAATTATCCTGATGCTCTTTCTATGTTATACAAAGCTTTGCAAATAGGCGAAGAAATTATAGATACTGCTGAAATTACATCCAGTAATCAGTACTTAGGTTTTGTTTACAGGAACTCCGATGAGTATAGAAAAGCAATTGAGTATTTTAATAAATTTAAAGTTGCTGCCGATTATTATAATGACGATTATATGCGCCTGAATTTCTATACTGATGCAGGAAGAAGTTATGAGCAGCTAAATGTTTTAGATACCGCTTTGCTTTATTATCAACAAGCTTATAAACTCGCTATTAGCTTACAAGCCAAATCAAAAATACCTCAGGGAATACAGGGAGTTGTGGGTGGTTTTGCAACGGTGCAATCAAAGCTTGGCAATAACGCGATCGCAATTGAACTGTTTCGCAAAAGCATTGATCAATCTATGCAATATGAAGATTACAGAACGCTTGCCCGTTGTTATAATGAGTTAGGGAAACATTTTTATAGAAATAACCAGTTTGATTCCGCTATTTATTATTCTAAACAAGCATTAAATATCAATATACAACATTCATTTTTAGTTCAAACGCTGGATGCCGGAAAATTGATTACAGATATTTTTAAGAATGAAGCCAAATATGATAGCGCTTTTAAATACCAGCAAATAACACTTGCAGCAAAAGATAGTTTGTTTAGCCGTGAAAAGATAAGCCGCATGCAAAACCAGGAGTTTAATTATCGGCTTTATCAACAGGAGGTAATGGCACAACAGGAACAAATACGAAATATGCAAAAAGTATATTTTCTCCTTGCAATTTTATTTGCGTTTTTACTTTTAGCAATAATCTTATGGCGCAGCAACAGAAATAAACAAAGAGCCAAATTACAAATAGAAAAAGCTTATGCTGAACTAAAATCCACCCAGGCCCAACTCATACAGTCAGAAAAAATGGCTTCGCTTGGGGAGCTTACAGCCGGCATTGCACATGAGATACAAAATCCATTAAACTTCGTCAATAATTTTAGTGAAGTGAATGTTGAGTTGATCGAAGAACTAAAAAGTGAAAAGTCAAAATTCGAAGGCGAGAATGGAGAATTGGAAGATGAAATATTGAATGATATAGAACAGAACCTTCAAAAGATCTTGCAACACGGTAAACGTGCAGATGCAATTGTAAAAGGAATGTTGCAACATTCAAAAGCAAGTACAGGAAAAAAAGAACTTATTGATATTAATGCCTTAGCAGATGAATATTTACGATTAAGTTATCACGGTATGCGGGCCAAAGACAAAACATTTAATGCAGAAATAAAGACAGATTTTGATAAAAGTATTGGAAAAGTAAATGTAGTTCCGCAAGACATCGGAAGAGTGCTTCTTAATCTTTTCAATAATGCCTTTTATGCCACAAGAGAAAGACAAAAGGCAGAAGGCACAGAATATAATCCTACAGTTTCAGTTACAATCAAAAGAGTAAATTCAAACAGGTTTGGTGCTAACAGTTCCCCTTTAGGGGCGGAGGGGCTTCTGATTTCTGTAAGTGATAATGGTAACGGCATTCCTCAAAACATTGTAGATAAAATTTTCCAACCATTCTTTACGACAAAACCAACAGGACAAGGAACAGGATTGGGTTTGAGTTTAAGTTATGACATCATAAAAGCACATGGCGGAGAAATACGAGTGGAAAGTAAGGAAGGTGAAGGGAGTAAGTTTGTTATTCAATTGCCGACATTATAATTTGCTTTCCTTTAGTTGTTTGCGTTTAGGCATTCTTTTCAACCGAAACAAACGGGAAAGGGAACATGATTAAGCTTATCTTTAAATTACAATATTAATAAATCACATAACAAGAAATAAAAACAGAAAGCCCACCGGAAGGAAAAGTTTGCCAGAGAAGTCTCACAATTTTAGGGTAGAAGAAGGAAGTGAGTTTATAATTAAAATACATCTATCTAATTTCTAATTCAGGCCGGTTCAATTAATTGTTTAAGCAGAAGACTCATGAAAACATTTTTGTACCTTTCTGTGTTTCTTTTACTTCTTTCAAACAATAGCAGTTCTCAGGCAACTAATATCAAGTTTAACCCTATTACGGGAGAAGATGGAGTTTCTTTAGGAAAAATAAATGGTATCACGCAGGATCCAAACGGATATATATGGCTTGCCGATCAAACCCAAAAGTGTATTACACGGTATGATGGCTACAACATGATTAGTTTCAGGAATAATCCTCTTAATAAAAATTCCCTTGGGGGAACATATCCTGAATGCATACTTGCTGATTCTACAGGCATTATCTGGATTGGTTTTTTTGGAATGGGTCTTGACTACTTTGATCCTGAAACCAATACATTCAAACATTTTCGTCATCAACCAAATGACCCTCAAAGTTTAAGTAATGATACGGTTACCTGTGTACTAATGGATCATCTTGGTAATCTGTGGGTAGGCACTTATAGCGGACTGGAGCTTCTGGATATTAAAACAGGTAAGTTTAAACATTTTCCTCATAAAGCAAATGATCCTGTAAGCCTTAGCAGCAATCATATACGAGCTCTTTACGAAGACAAACAAGGCACATTATGGATTGGTTGCGGATCAGTTTTTGACAACGAACCATCTGATGAAGGTGGTTTGAACCGCTTTAACAGAGAAACCGGAACTTTTACGCGCTATCTGCATGATCCGCAAAATCGCAATTCGCTAATTAATAATAAAGTCAGAGCTATTTTTGAAGACAGCAGAGGAACTTTTTGGGTTGGTACTGCAGGCGACGGCTTACACACACTTGACAGAACTACAGGAGTATTTAAACGATATACTTACAATCCTTCAAATCCAAAACAATTAAGCAGGCCTCCGGTTAAGGACGCTGCTGATCACATTACTTTTATTACAGAGGATAAAACAGAGGCTATCTGGATTGGAGTGTTCAATGGCGGGCTTCTTCGTTACGATCCTGTAACAAAAACACTTACTACTTTCAACGTCAATACATCTAAATCAAGTGGGTTTATAGAGAATAGCTGTTGGGCCGCTTATACTTCAAAGGATAATGTTTTATGGGTGAGTACGGAGCCAACAAATTTATACACTATGGATCCTTTTCATATTACTATCCCGCATATTTCAACCGCTGGGGGCGTAAATTCTTTTTTACAGAAGGCTGATGGAGCACTGTGGATTGGAACAGACTCGGGTTTAATCTGTAATTACAGGAATAAGAAAATTAGTAAAAGATTTATGCATGATGCTCATGATCCGCATAGCATTAGTAGTGATCATATCACTGGGATAGCTGAAGATCCCCAGGGTAATTTATGGATAGGAACAAATGGTGGAGGATTGAATAAATATGATACAGAAAAGAAAATATTTACTCATTACAAGCATGATGCTAAAACGAGCAGCAGCTTAATAAATGATGTGATTTTTAAAACTTATGTTGACAGGGAAGGATTGCTGTGGATTGGAACGGTAGATGGATTAGATAAGTTGAATATGGCGACAGGTATTTTTACACATTATCAAAACAATCCAAACGATACAAATAGCCTTAGCAATAATCTTGTGACGGATATATTTCAGGACAAGCAGAAACGGTTGTGGGTGGCTACACACTTTGTTGGAGGATTAAATACAATCGATTCAAGTTTCCGTCATTTTAAACATTATTTGGCCGGGGTAGATGTAAATAGTGTTTATCAGGATTTAGATGTCACGATTTGGGCAGGAGCAATCGACGGACTTTACAGGTTTGATAGTAATTCAGATACATTCATGATGTTTGCCGACCCCCGAAATGCCACACGATTTAATAATGTAATGTCTATTGTTGAAGATGAAAGAAAAGATTTGTGGATTGGAACATCTTCAGGAATTGTAAAATTAAATCCTCAGCGTAATAAATCTACCATTTATAATAAGAATGATGGAGTTGAGAATAATTTAAATTTTATATCCGGCTATATAGGATTGAATGATGAATTGTTTTTTGGCGCTGTAACGGGCTATTACAATTTTTTTCCTGGTAAGCTTATTACTGATAACCAGCCTCCACAAATTGTACTATCTGATTTTCGTATCAGGGACAAACCTGTAACATTTGCACCTCAAGGTCTTTTACAACAACCTTTATCAAAAACAAAAAAAATCAAGCTAAAGTATAATCAGAATAGTTTTTCTTTTAGTTATGCCGCAATTGATTACAGTAATCCTGCAGAAAACAAGCACTTGTTTATGCTTGAGAATTATGATAATAACTGGCGGCAAGGCAATGAACGAAAGGCTTATTATTTCAATGTTCCTCCAGGTCATTATATTTTTCATGTCAAGGCTGCCAACAGCAATGGCATCTGGTCTGAAAAGTCAATTATAATAATTATTACCCCTCCCTGGTGGCTTACCTGGTGGGCTTATACATTATTTACTGTTTTAGCAATTGCAATACTCTGGATATTTATTAAATGGCGTGTAAGGCATCTGCGAAGGACAAACAAATTACTTGAAGAGAAAGTAAAAATGCGCACTACTGAGTTGCAGAAACAAAAGGAAAAAGTAGAGAGCACTTTGTTTGAATTGAAATCAGCACAAGCGCAGCTTATCCAGTCAGAGAAAATGGCTTCCTTTGGTAAGCTTGCAGCAGGTATAGCACATGAAATACAAAATCCACTCAACTTCGTAAATAACTTTTTAGAAGTAAATACGGAACTGATCACCGATATGAAAACCGAACTGCTTTCAGGAAATACGGAAGAGGCGGTTGCTATTGCAAACGATATTAAAGAAAACGAACAGAAAGTAATTGCTCATGGTAAGCGGGCAGGAGCAATTGTAAAAGGTATGATGCTGCATTTAAGAGCAAGTACCGGTATTAAAGAATTAACAGATATTAATCTTTTGGTGGATGAGTGCCTGCGCTTAAGCTACCCCATTCCCCAGGCCAAAAACAAAACATCGAATATAATTGTAAAAAAAACATATGATCCAAATGCCGGGGAAATAAATATTATTCATCAGGATATTGCGAGAGTGTTATTGAATCTTTTCAATAATGCTTTTTATTCACTCAAAGAAAAAGAGGAGGCAGGAATTGAGGGATATAAACCTACTTTAACCGTAAGCACAAAAATTATCCCGCCTTCTTCGGATAAATTGAGAGAAATATGTATAAGCGTGCAGGATAATGGTATGGGTATTTCAAAAGAAAATCTGAGTAAAATCTTTCAGCCATTTTTCACTACAAAGCCTTCAGGTGAGGGCACTGGTTTGGGATTATGGATGAGTTCTGATATTATTAAAGCACATGGTGGTGAAATAAAAGTTGAGAGCAAAGAAGGAGAAGGAAGTGAATTTGTTATTCTATTACCAATTGTCTAATATGGATTTGGGGGATTAAGAGCTTGCGGGTGGGAAGGTATTTTTTAAAATCCGTTCAATCAAACAAACCCACTAAATCGTGGTTAAGATCGTTACTCTTTTTTTACTCTAAAAATTTCTTTTCAAAATTTTGCAAAATCAAGTTTTCTCTTACCTTTGCCATCCCGAAAAATGGGGTAGTTCTTTAATAAATGCCACTTTAGCTCAGCCGGTAGAGCAACTGATTTGTAATCAGTAGGTCGTTGGTTCGATTCCGACAAGTGGCTCAGTGGATTTTGAAATTGAGAAAAGTGCAATTGGAAAATTTAATTCAAAATTTCTCAATTCAATTTCAAAATTAATGAGGGCAGGTTCCAGAGCGGCCAAATGGGGCGGACTGTAAATCCGCTGTCTTTCGACTTCAGTGGTTCGAATCCACTCCTGCCCACGT
Source organism: Bacteroidota bacterium (assembly GCA_023440945.1). Classification (GTDB taxonomy): domain Bacteria; phylum Bacteroidota; class Bacteroidia; order Chitinophagales; family Chitinophagaceae; genus JAEZRL01. The sequence continues at coordinate 99 of JAEZRL010000397.1, read as the reverse complement.
TCTTTGAGAAGTTCGATGTTCAAAGTCGAATGTTCGAGGTTAGTTACAAAACCTTGAACTTCAAACCTTGAACCTCGAACCGTTTTGCGGAAGTAGCTC
>JAEZRL010000319.1 GCA_023440945.1 Bacteroidota bacterium | reverse complement strand
TTTTATACGGAAGAAACGGTGCCTTTTCATATGCTTATCATCCCAAACAATTGCAATTAGAAACTTATAAAACAAACCTGCCCTCGTCTGTAAAAGTGATAACAAATAATGGTTTTTATTATGCACTTACAAATAATGGTTTAATAATCTATAAGACTTCTCAATAGCTATGAACAGAGTATTTATCTGTTGTTATACAAGCTTTAGCGTTTCATCGGGATTTCTGGGAATCCATTCCGTTCTTCTGCATAAAATATCGTGTTTCAATTAATACTTTTCTTAACTTAATCAGCTTTTTAATTTCTTCTATCTTGCGTTCTATAAATGCTAACTTATAAAACGACAAGTTCATCTTACTCTTGAAATAATAAATGATTTTCAAATGAAAGATTTTTTATCACAACTCGGTATTCAGCAAAATAATAAAGGTGTTTCAACAGGTAACCAATGGTTAGATAGCAGCGGTGCTGTTATCGAATCTTATTCACCTGTTGATGGTATGCTTATAGCAAGTGTTGAAAGCACAGATAAAAAATGTTATGATGCAGTGATAAAAAAAGCGCAGGAAGCATTTACACTTTGGCGAATGTTGCCCGCCCCAAAACGTGGCGAAATTGTTCGCCAGATTGCAGAGGCTTTACGCAAATACAAAGAACCATTGGGCAAACTGGTAAGTTATGAAATGGGCAAAAGCCTGCAGGAAGGTTTGGGCGAAGTACAGGAAATGATTGACATCTGCGATTTTGCTGTTGGTTTATCAAAACAATTATACGGGTTAACCATGCATAGTGAAAGACCTAAACATCGCATGTACGAGCAATGGCATCCATTAGGTGTTGTGGGAATAATTTCAGCATTTAATTTTCCCGTTGCCGTATGGAGCTGGAACGCTGCGATAGCATGGGTTTGCGGTAATGTTTGTGTTTGGAAATCAAGTGAAAAAACGCCTTTATGCGCTGTTGCCTGTCAAAAAATTATAGCAGATGTTTTCAAAAGAAATGACATACCCGAAGGTGTTTGTTGTTTGATAGAAGGCGGAATAGAAGTAGGCGAATTATTAGCAAAGGACACAAATGTTGCACTTGTTTCCGCAACGGGTTCAACACGGATGGGGAAAGCAGTTGCCGCGGCAGTTGCTGCACGTTTGGGGAAATCTATCCTGGAATTAGGAGGAAACAACGCAATTATTATTTCAAAACATGCTGACCTTGATATGGCGCTTATTGGTTGTTTGTTCGGTGCGGTTGGTACTGCAGGACAACGTTGTACCACCACACGAAGATTGATCATTCACAAAGACGTTTATGATGCTTTTAAAGAGAAACTGGTAAACGCCTATAAACAATTACGCATTGGCGATCCGCTTGAAGCAAGCAATCATGTTGGTCCTTTGATTGATAAAACTGCAGTAGAAATGTATTTGAAAGCAGTGGAAGAATGTAAACAACAGGGGGGCAATTTTGTTATCGAACCGGATGTTTTGAAAGGTAAAGGCTTTGAAAGTGGATGCTATGTAAAACCATGTATTGCAGAAGTACAAAACGATTGGCCAATTGTTCAACATGAAACGTTTGCTCCGATTTTATATCTGATTAAATATGAAACAATGGCGGAAGCAATTGCATTACAAAACAGTGTTCCACAAGGATTATCTTCTGCTATCATGACCTTAAACATGCGTGAAGCGGAAGAATTTCTATCCCATCATGGAAGTGATTGTGGTATTGCGAATGTGAACATCGGTACAAGCGGTGCAGAAATTGGCGGTGCTTTTGGTGGTGAAAAAGAAACAGGTGGTGGACGGGAAAGTGGTTCCGATGCATGGAAAGCTTATATGCGGCGACAAACCAACACAATAAACTGGAGTAACGAATTACCTTTAGCGCAGGGAATAAAATTTGATTTGTGAGAATAAAAAAAGAATATACAGACGAGTGATATACAAAAGGAAACGTCTTTTTACAGAACACCCGGAAGGCATAGAAGTTTTTCTCCGTTTTCTATAACACTTTGGAGAGAAAAAAAATCAATTCACAAAACTCCACCAGATACCAACTCTTATCCACATCGTAGGTGCAGGGTAATGTGGCGCTAAAAAATTATGTTTGGTAAAGCCAACACCTTTATTGGAGCTGTAATTGAGCGTGTTTAAATTTTCGATACGACCGAACGCTTTAAAACTTTTTATCCTGAAGTTGAGATAATAATTGATGTCAGGACGATTGTTTGTTGTAAAACCATCCTGCACAAAAAATTGTCCGGTTAATGGCGAATAATTATCTGGTTTAAATGGTGAATAATATCTTACTTCCAAACCGGTTGATAAGAAAAGATTGGTAAAGAAATTTCCTTCCAAAGCAATGCGGTTTCTTGTAAAAAACAAAGGCAGGTTAACAGGAGCGTTTCCTGTTGCTTTTTGTAAATAAATTTCTGTGTACCAGTTGAACAGTCTGCTCAACCGTATTTTTTTTTCGAGGCCAACACGCAGCACATTGAATAAAGTAGCTTCCTGTTTTGAAGTTAAAAAACTATCAAAATAAACGTAATTGGTAACTGCATAATAATTGCCTGTTAATTTCAGTTGTTGTGGTAAGTCGATTGTTGCGAATAAACGTGCAATATTTTCTTTTTTATAAGATGCTACAGGAATGCTCGGAAAAGCAGATAAAGGTTCGTTGATAAATGAAGGCGTACGGTTAACATCATGCAAACCAATTTCAAGTGAACCAAGACGTTTGCTTAATACTCTTTTCAAACTTACATAGGCAGAATAATCTCCGGCATAATCACCGGTAAGATATAACTGGCCTGTAGCTTCTACATCCCATTTTTGATTCTTTGTTCTGTTCCTGTATTCTGCAGAAGCATAAATATTATTAAATACTTTATTATCAGTTGAATCAAAAGTTCCTTTCAAATGTTGGTAAGCTGCACTTAGTTTTAAGAACTGGCTTAAATTATTCTTTTGCGGATAAGTGATGATGCTGAATTCATTGTTTATTTCTTTCCATTGGTCCTGAAAAAGCAGCGTATCTGTTGGTCCTGATATATTGCGCGGTAGTTTATAATTGAAATAAGTTTCATAATCTAAAGAATCAGCATTGTTATCATGAAAATTATAACGGTAAGATGAATAACGCAAAGTATGTTGCAGCCGAAGCCGCGGATAAAATAATTTATATGTTGTAGAATCGGTTACCAGAGAATCCTTCTGGCCAAAATCATAGGAGTGCCTGAAGAAGAACGTAACATCCTTATAATCTTCTCCCGCCGGAATATTTGTACTGAAAAAGTTTCGATAGCTTGTTGCATTATTGCCCATGCGAACATCTGCTTCAAAAGGATCGCCTAAAGAAAGACTGTCGAGTTTCGAATCTTTTCTTATACCGCCGTTCTCCGCCGATCTTAGTTTATTGCTGATATAAATAGCATTCAAACTATAACGTTTGTTCTTGCTTTGATAATCAGCATTTATACGCATATTGCTGTGATTGGTATTTTGATTTCTTAAGGCACCCGGCGACGTAATGAAACGGTACTCAAAAACAAAGTTCAGATTGCTTTTCCTGTTTTGCGTATGAAGAATATTAGCCATTTGCTCAGCCTTGTTACCGATAAGATAATTCAGCTCGGTATAAGGTCTTGTAGTTGAAAAAAAACGAGTGTCTTCCAGTTTATAACGATAGATATCAAAAGCATGAAAACCTGCATCCCAGCCGGGTTTCATATAGGGATCGAAGAATAAAGAATGTGCAGGTGTTCCAAAATTTCCAAGATCATTATAGTAATAAGGAAGCGGAAAACGTTTATAAAAATCATTGATAGATGAATCAAGAAAACGAATTCTTGTTGAATCGAAATAACGATAATAAATGGTAAGAGAATCTTCCAGCGGGTTACGGTGAATAAGCGAATCATTATTGTTGTTTTTCCGGATGGGCCTTCCCTGGCTGTCATAGTTAACATTGCCACGTGAAGGCAATTGATTAATATCATCCTGAGCAAAAGCAGAAGATGCCATTATGCCGCCAAGCAATAAACAAACAATAAATGAAAGATATTTTTTTATCCGCATGAAAATTATCAAAAACTACAATGCTGCAAAGTAAAGTGAAACCTGTGAATGAAATGGTAAAAGGGAAAATTCGAAATCTGAAAATGTGAAATTCATTTTGTTGAAAAACTAAAAAAAAGAAAAATAAAAACTAATCGGTAACGAGTTATAGCTTGTCGCTTATAACACTTCATTCCTGATTATCTTTGCATCAACCACAAGTGATGAATGAAATAAAAACGGAGAGCTGGAAAAAAAGATCGCAGGATCATCAGAAACAATACAAACAGTTTTTGCAGCGTGCAGATAAAAACAAAGTTTTGAAACAATTGCCGCAACTTCACGAAGAAGCTTTTGAAAAGATAGATTGCCTGCAATGCGCTGAGTGCTGCAAGAATTATTCACCACGTTTTAAAACACCTGATATCAAGCGAATAAGCAGGCATTTGAAAATGAAAGAAGGTGATTTTATTGAAAAATATCTTCGCCTTGATGATGATGGTGATTATGTAGTTCGTTCAACGCCTTGTCCTTTTCTTGGTGTAGATAATTTTTGCTCTATTTACGAAGTAAGACCTTCAGATTGTGAACGGTTTCCTTATACAAATGAAGATGTAATATTGAAACGCGCCAATATCACTTTGAAAAATTCTACTTTTTGCCCGATCGTTTTTTACGTGTTGGAAAAGCTGGTGAATAAATAACAAGCTGCGTTGGATGTTTTACTAAAGTGGAAAATTTTACGACTCTTCTCTATACCATTGCTCAAAAAAGCTTTTGTTAAGCAGCAGTTTATTTGATTGAAAATTAAATTTGCACCAAAAAAATTCAGGAGGATTTATAATAGTTTATGACTCACTTACCTCAGTTGATAAAAGATCTTGCATTGATACTTGCAGCAGCAGGTATTACAACTTTAATTTTTAAAAAATTAAAGCAACCGATGGTATTGGGTTACATTATCGCAGGCTTGTTTGTGGGCCCTAATTTCAAATTATTTCCCACCATTATTGAAATGGACAGCGTAAAAACCTGGGCTGACATCGGTGTTGTTTTTCTATTATTTGCTTTGGGTTTGGAGTTCAGTTTTAAAAAGCTTGTGCGGGTTGGAGGCTCTTCAACGATCACCGGCGTGTTCGAGATAAGTGTGATGTTTTTGCTGGGATACCTAACCGGGAAGTTTTTCAACTGGCCTGATATGGACTGCATCTTTCTGGGCGGGATCATTTGTATTTCATCAACCACCATCATATTTCGTGCTTTCCAGGAGCTTGGTTTAATGGGCAAACATTTTACTGAACTGGTAATGGGTGTATTGGTTATAGAAGATGTTGTTGCGGTTGTTTTACTCGTGTTATTATCAACTGTTGCAGTGAGTCGTGAATTTGAAGGAATACAGATGCTTTGGTCAGTAGGCAAACTCTTTTTCTTTTTATGCTTATGGTTTTTAATGGGTATTTTTTTATTGCCTACTTTTTTTAAAAGAATAAAGTCATTAATTAATAACGAAACATTACTGATTGTTGCGCTTGGACTGTGTTTATGCATGGTAGTGTTTGCAGATAGTGTTGGTTTTTCTTCTGCGCTTGGTGCTTTTATAATGGGCTCCTTATTGGCTGAAACAACGTTTGGAGAAAGAATTGAACATTTGATCGCATCTGTAAAAGATCTGTTTGGAGCGATATTTTTTGTGTCGGTTGGAATGCTTATTAATCCGGCTTTATTACTCGAACATATAGTGCCTGTCGTAGTATTAACACTGATCGTTATGATAGGCAAAACCCTCAACGTATCCATCGGCGCTTTGCTTGCAGGACAGCCATTAAAACAAGCTGTTCAGGCAGGAACAAGTATGGGGCAGATCGGTGAATTTTCTTTTATTATCGCTACGCTTGGCGTATCGCTTAATGTAACGAGCAATTACTTGTATCCTGTTGCAGTAGGCGTATCTGTTATCACCACTTTTGCAACACCCTATATGATGATGTCTGCAGAGCCTGTTTATAAACTTCTTGAAAGATATCTTCCAAAAAAATGGATAAAAGGTTTAAACCGTTACAGCGCCGGCACACAAACATTAGGTGGTGAAAGCAACTGGAAAATTGTTCTGCAGTCTTATCTTAAAGTCATTACGCTTAATTCCGTAATCATCATTGCACTCATCTTTATAACAGATCAGGTTATTATGCCATCAGCTTACAAATATATTTCACCAATGCCGGCAGCCCGCGTGGCAGCTGCTGTTGTAAGCGCTTCTGCCATGACGCCTTTTGTTTGGGCATTGATGGCAAAAAGATTAAGAGGTGCTGCTTACACTTCATTATGGCTCAACAGCAAATACAATCGCGGACCATTAATAATGCTTGAAATAACACGTAATGCGCTGGCAGTTTTATTCCTGATGTTTTTCCTGGACGAAATTTTTTCTCATTCCGTTGCGGTGATTGGCGCTGTTGTAGTGATTCCGCTTATCATTATAATCTTCAGAAACAGGATAAGGCTTTTTTATCAAAGAATAGAATCAAGATTTATTACCAACCTTAATGCAAAAGAAAACCTGTACAACAAACAACAGGAATTATCGCCCTGGGATGCGCATCTTGTAAATTTTGAAGTGAGCGCTAA
>JAEZRL010000124.1 GCA_023440945.1 Bacteroidota bacterium | reverse complement strand
TCGTTGCTTCATTGTCATATTAATGTCATGTTTGTTTTAACTGAGTTGTACAAAGATGATTTGCATCATACTAACGATGAATTGCACGTGATCTTTATCATGAGAATTATGAGACAGATCACCATTTAAGTTCTTTAAAAAATTTTCTTCATAAAAAAACCTCTGTTTTTTCAGAGGCTTTTTCATTTTTTATTTCAGATCGTATTTGTATTTGTACTTTTCATAGAGTTGCTTTTGCTTGTTATCAAGACTTATCTCTCTCCCCTGTATAAAAGCATTTACAACATTGTTTGTTTTCATATCAAGAATATCGCCGGTGCTTACAACAATGTTCGCATCTTTACCTTTTTTTATTGTTCCTGTTCTATCATCAATACCTAAGATTTTTGCGGTATTGAAAGTTATTGCCTGCAAGGCCTGTTCTTTTGTAAGACCAAAAGCAACAGCTGTTCCTGCATTAAAAGGAAGATTGCGATAACGGCTCATTTCATCGTCGTCCATTATACAATATAAAACACCCGCCTGTTGCAAAAGATAAGGTGTTTTGTAAGGAAGATTTACATCGTCATCCTGTATTACGGGCATGCTGTGTGGACGGTTTACGATAACAGCAATATTATTTTGTTTGAGTTGATCCGTAATCTTCCAGCTATCTGCTCCACCGATAATAACCGTTCTGAAACCAAACTCTTTTGCAAAGTCAATTGCTATCATCATCTCTTTTACAAGATCAGCATGAACAAATAACGTTTGTGTTTTATCAAACAAACCTTTTACGGCCTCTAATTTCAAATTAACATGTTCATGTTTTGGTTCTTCGTAATAAGCTTTTGCTTCGCGAAAAAATTTTTTCACTTCTTCTATTTTTTCAAGGCCTTCTTTTAACGCATTGCTTTCCTGTGAGAAGCGAACAAGATAAGGTATGCGAAGATGTATGCCACCATCACGTTTATACAAAGCATCTTCCCAATTCCATGCATCAAGTTGCATTACAGAAGAAGCACCACTGATGATGCCACCATTTGGAATAACATTCGCTAACAAAATACCATTTGTACGAACTGTATTGATAACTTTTGAATCGCTATTATAAGCGATATAAGAATGTATGTTTGGATTAAGATAGCCCAGTTCCCGGTCGTCACGTGTTGAACGAACGGCTTCAATTTCTTCCAGGCCAAGTGTTGTTACAGGGGAAATAAGTCCGGGATAAATTTGCTTACCTGAGCAGTCAATCGCTTTGATATTAGCCATTGGCGCATAAGCACGAACATCTGTTATCTTTCCATCTGTAATAACAATTATTCCGTCTTCAATTATTTGACCGTTGCCAATATGAACGGTTCCATGTACCAAAGCAAATGTTCCTTTTTGCGGAGGTGTTGGATAAACCGTTGCCTGGCCATTTGAATAAACACAAAAGGTGAATGTTATAAGAATTAGTATCAGTATTTTTTTCATTGTCTGTTTTTTCAATTAAATAAGGAAATGGTTAGTTGGCTGCATTATCCCAAATAGTTTCTTTTACATGATGATCTTCTTCACATTCATTCACTTCATCAAAAGTTACCGTTGCATGTGTTGTTTTAGCGCCTTGTTTTTTTGCAGCGATCATTTTTTGGATCAACCTGTTTTTTTCCTGTTGCAACTGTATATGCATAATTGAATCTTTTTCAAGATCAAAATAAACGATACCATCTACGATTGTTTTTTCAACTTTGGCATAAACACTCATTGGGTTATCAGACCATAAAACAATATCTGCATCTTTGCCCACTTTTATGCTTCCAACCCTGTCTGCAACATGCAGCATAATTGCAGGGTTCAGTGTAACCATTTTCATTGCTTCGAGTTCCGGGACATTACCATATTTTTCTGTTTTTGCAGCTTCTTTGTTTAGGTGCCTTGCCATTTCCGGATCGTCACTGTTAATGGCAACATTCAATCCTACTTTATGCATAATGGCAGCGTTGTAAGGAATAGCATCCTGCACTTCACTTTTATAAGCCCACCAATCGCTGAAAGTTGCTGCTGCGGCACCGTGCTCTTTCATCTTATCAGCCACTTTGTAACCTTCAAGAATATGTGTAAAGGTGTTCACTTTAAAGCCAAATGAATCTGCAACATGCATAAGCATATTTATCTCGCTTTGTACGTAAGAATGACAGGTAATAAAACGTTTGTGATTCAATATCTCAGAGAGTGTTTCAAGCTCAAGATCCTTACGTTTGTTTGGTCCCATTTTTTGATAATCAACTGCACGTTGAAATGCATCATACAAAACCTGATGAACGCCCATTCTTGTATCTGGAAACCGGTTGTTACTTGGGCCATAAGAACGTTTTACATTTTCGCCTAATGCGAACTTGATGAATGGGTCCCAATTCGCAAACTTCATATCTTCTGCGTTTTGTCCCCAGCGTAATTTTATCAACTGCGTTTGTCCACCAATAGTATTACAACTGCCATGAAGAATATGTGAACTTGTAACACCGCCAGCCAATTGCCTGTAAATATTAATATCATCGGGATTAATAACATCTGCAACTCTTACTTCCGCTGTAACAGATTGTGAACATTCGTTTATACCGCCTGTGGCTGCAATGTGCGAATGCTCGTCAATTATGCCTGCAGTTAAATGTTTGTTCGTCCCATCAATCACTCTTGCATTTGATGCATTCAAATTCTTTCCAATCGCAGCAATTTTTCCGTTCTTTAATAAAACATCTGTGTTGGCAAGATTTCCCTCTTTTTCATTTGTCCAGACCATTGCATTTTTTATCAGGATGTCTTCCTGCTTTGGAGCAGCAGCCCATCCATAACCATTGAAAGGATAAATGACAGAATCAGTAATATTTGTTTTCTTTTTTTCTTTATTGGAAGTATCTGCTTTTGGTGTATAAGCAGAAATAAACTTTGCACTCCATGTTATGTTATCACCTTTTGCATTATAACCATTGCCACTCCAACCAGAATCATTGATCATACCAGTTAACCTGTTCACTTTTGAGCTGTCAGTTTTGTTGCTCCATAACAGGTTGATGAATTTTTCGTTGATCGTTAATGTCGCATCTGTTTGCGTTGTATCGCCTGCAGGTTTTAAAGAAGCTTTTACATTTGAACGTTCGCCTTTTACTTCAAGCACATATTCTTTTGTCTCATTATTATTTTTTACAGTTAGTGTATAATTACCACGATAATCATTCCATGCATTATCGTTCAAAACATATCTTACACCCTGAACCCAGTTTTGTAAAAATGTTGTTTTCTCATCAAAAACAGGTCCGTCAGTAATAATAAAATTGGCAAATTTACCTGCATCAAGACTACCGGTTTTATCGTACACACCAATTATTGTTGCGGGTGTTTTTGTCAATGCATCCAAAGCTTTTGTTTCACTTAAACCATTGTCAATTGCTTTGCGAAGATTGTCCATAAAATCATTCATAGATTTTAAACCCGAAGCTGTGAGCGCAAAACTTATCCCTGCTTTCTCAAACATGCCGGGTTGTAAAGGTGCCATCTCCCAATGTTTCAAAATGCTTAAAGCAACCACTCTTGCTTCATCCGGATCTTCCACATCTACTGCTAACGGAAAATTTAATGGAAGAATAAACGCAGCTTTTGAAGCCTTCATTTCACTCATTCTCTGGTATTCGTTTCCACCACCTTTTATAATATATTGTACTGCGTATTCACGTGCAATTTTTGTTGCACGCAGATCATTCCATTTATCACTTGCATCAAATATCTGCGGTAGACTTTGATTATTGTTCCATGCTTCAAGACTTAAGTTTGTTCCTTCTGCTGAAGGCCTGTTTTTGTACCACAATCCATCTAAATACGTTTGACGCAATAATGCAATCGAACCCATTAAAGAAGTGGGATAATCCTGTGTTGAAACTCCTTTATTGAAAGAATAAAACGCTGCAGCTTTATCTTTTATCAATTCAAAGTTTTCCCTTCTTTCACCCAGCGTAACCAATGCACCTGTTCCTCTTGCAATGCCATCCTGCTGATGCGTAAGCACTGTACCAAAACCTGCTTTACGCAAATCGTTTGCATCATTCTTATTAACAGAAAAAATCTTCGATGCATCTGTTTCAGATTTCAAAGCCTGGTTCCATGCATAAGCACCTTTTGTATTGCTTGCATTTTGATAGTTCCAGTAAGCGCCACCATCACTTTGCGCTTTTGCAACAGGAACACCATAAT
>JAEZRL010000484.1 GCA_023440945.1 Bacteroidota bacterium | reverse complement strand
AATATTTGATAATAATCTTTTTCGTACATGAATAAAGGATAAATCGGATCGCCTCTGCTAACCTCGCTATCGCCCTGAATATCCTGCAAAAATAAGTGCAACAAAACTTCTGTTGAAGTGATAATATTTAAATAGAAGAATAAAGATCAGGTTCAATATTAGAATGTACTCAAAACCGCTGTCGTATACCGCAAAGATGTTCAGTTAAAACTTTTTTAAATGCCTTTACAAAAGGACAGTTGCACTTATTTATTTGCCGATTATCCTCCAAAGTCACTATTAATGATTCAGTATCAAGCGTAAAAATTGAGGGCAAAGCATAAGCGTCAATGGATTTGTAAAAGTGAACCTTATAAATTTTCTCTGTTATAACACTAACCGAAGGATAAAAATCTTCTCCTTCAAAATGAAATTTAAAAGAATGCATTCCCATTACAGTAGCTGACGTTTGTAATGATAATATTAAAGAAAAGCAGCCATTACACCTACAAATCCTTGCGGAACTTTTTTTTCCCTGAAATACGCCAAATTTCTGTACGAAGTACTGGCATAATCAGATCAAAAGCGAATTGTGTGATTATTACACAATCTTTATTTTTGCGGTCCTTCAATGGAAATTATTAAAGAAGAAAGAACAATCAAAGCCGGAATTATTTTAGGAAAGGAAATTGCATATAAATGAAGGTCATATTATTTTCACCACTGTAAAACAAAAAAGTTTTGGCTACCGAAAAACGCAATAATCCAAAAAATGCAGCAAAAAAATTAACGGAAAACAATGCTGGCAACACGAATGAAAATGCATCTGCGCCGAAGAAAAAAGCCGCTGTAAAAAAAACACAAAAAAATCCTGAAGAAAATACACCGAAAGAAAATACTGTAAATCCTGCCGAAGAAAAAAAAGAAATAAAAAAAGCAGGCAAGATTTCCAAAACAAAAGAAGAAGCGATAACTTTTCCCGAAACAAAACCAGTAAAAGCAGCAGCTAAAAAAACCACAACAAAAAAAGCCAGTGAGGATGCAGAAAAAGTTGCGAAGAAAGCTGCAAAATCACCTGCAAAAAAATCAGTAAAACCAAAAGCAACTTTAGCAGCAGAATCTTCAGAAGAAGAAAAAATTACATCACAAACAGAAACTGTAGCTACTGTAAAATCATCTGTAAGCAAAATAACTTTCCAGCTTCGCTTTCATACAAACTTTGGGCAGCAATTATTCATAACAGGCGATGATGTTTTGTTGGGAAATAATGACATTGATAAAGCATTACCTATGCAATATCTCGACAGCGAAACATGGATAGCTGAATTAACTGTAGATGCAGATCAGATAACAGGTAACGAAATTATATATAATTATGTTTTGAAATTTGAAGACGGCACATTGAATTTTGATTGGGGACGTGATAAAACTTTGAATTTTAGCAGCTACAATAAACCCGAAGTACTGATTATTGATTCATGGAATCACGCCGGTTTTTATGAGAACGCTTTTTATACAGAACCTTTTAAAGATGTTCTGCTTAAAAATAATTACACAGCTGTTGATATTGCTGAGCCATCTTCCTTCACACATATTTTTAAAGTGAAAGCACCACTGTTGAACAAAGGCGAAGTGGTTTGTTTGGCAGGTAACGCAGATGTATTTGGAAACTGGCAAACAGAACAACCGATCTTATTAAACAGAAAAGAAAACGAAGATTACTGGACGGCTAAATTTGATCTTTCCAACATACTTGTTCCGCTTGCTTATAAATACGGCGTGTACGATATTAATCAGAAAAAGTTTGTTCGATTTGAAAGCGGTAAGAACCGTTCACTTAATGCAGCAGCAAAAGAAAATGTTGAAACAATTGTGAATGATGGCTTCATTGTTCTTCCAGATAATACATGGAAAGGTGCAGGTGTAGCCATCCCTGTTTTTAGTTTAAAAAGCGAAAAAAGTTTTGGCACGGGTGAATTTACAGATATAAAATTACTGATTGACTGGGCGAAAAAAACAGGTTTAAAACTGGTACAACTGCTGCCGGTAAATGATACCACAGCAACACATACATGGACCGATTCTTATCCTTATGCAGCCATCTCTGCTTTTGCTTTGCATCCCATGTATCTGAACATGGATAAGCTGTTAAAAGACGAGAACAAACATCTTCTTGACGAATACAGAGACGAGCAACAGCGTTTAAATGATCTTGATACTCTTGATTATGAAGCAGTAAATAATATTAAGTGGGAGATCATCAAAAAAATATATCCTTTACAAAAAGAAGAAGTGTTTCGATCAGACGATTACAAACAATTTTATGTAAGTAATAAACATTGGCTTGTTCCGTATATCGCTTTTTGTTTTCTGAGAGATAAATATCATACATCAGATTTTGATCGCTGGCCGGATTATAAAAACTATAATGAAAATGAAATCGATGCTTTAATAAATGATGAAAAAAATGCTGATGCAATTGGCATCTTCACATTTATTCAATATCATCTGCATTTGCAATTAAAAGAAGCAACTGAATATGCGCATCAAAATAGCATTATAGTAAAAGGAGATATTCCGATTGGTATTTATCGTTATGGTGTTGATGCCTGGCAAAATCCGGATTTGTATTGCATGGATATGCAGGCTGGTGCGCCACCCGATCCTTTTGCAGAAAAAGGCCAGAACTGGGGCTTTCCAACTTACAACTGGAACAGGATGAAGGAAAACGGCTTCACTTGGTGGAAGCAACGTTTTGAGCAAATGAGTTTATATTTTGATGCTTTCAGAATTGATCATATTCTTGGTTTTTTCCGCATCTGGAGTATTCCGGTTGATTCAGTTGAAGGAATTATGGGCCATTTCGAGCCTGCTGTACCCGTTCATATTCATGAGTTTCATGAAAGAAATATTTGGTTTGATTATGAACGTTATTGCAAACCTTACATTACAGATCAAATACTCAATGATAATTTCGGCGATCAGCAGGATGTTGTAAAGCAAACTTTTCTTATTGCACAAGACAATGGGACTTATCATTTGAAACCGGAATTTGGAACACAACGTTTGCTGGAAAATTATTTCAATACACAAGAAGATAATGCACATAATCGCTGGTTGAAACAGGCTTTGTTTGATCTTATCTCCAATGTTATTTTATTTGAAGAAAAAGGAACGAATGGACAACAGTTTCATTTTCGTTTTGGAATGGAAAAAACAGAGTCTTTCAAATATTTGGATGCACATACACAAAACCAGTTGCGTGATTTATACATCAATTATTTTTTCCGCAGACAAGATGGATTTTGGAAAGATAAAGCATTGCAGAAATTACCTGCATTAAAGCGTGTTACCAACATGCTTATTTGCGGTGAAGACCTTGGTATGGTTCCCGCTTCTGTACCTGATGTAATGAAGCAGTTAGGATTATTGAGTCTTGAAGTGCAACGTATGCCTAAGAACCCAAAGAAAGAATTTTTCCACCCCAATGATGCACCGTATTTGAGTGTTGTAACGCCTTCTACACATGATATGAGTACTATCCGCGGCTGGTGGGAAGAAGACCGGAATCTTATCCAGGATTTTTATAATCGTGAATTAGGTTACAATGACCAGGCACCTTTTTTTTGCGAAGCCTGGATAAATGAAGCAATCATTATTCAGCATTTATATTCACCAGCTATGTGGGCTATTTTCCAATTACAGGACCTGCTTGGAATGAGTAAGGAATTAAGAAGACCAAACCCGCATGATGAGCGCATAAATGTTCCAGCAATAACACCTTATTACTGGCGTTATCGCATACATCTAACGCTTGAAGATTTATTAATTGCAGATGAATTCAACGAAAAATTGAAAGGGTTTGTAGAAGCAAGTAAAAGATAATTATCAGGAATAAAAATATGAAGCCGGTTGTTCGCAGCCGGCTTTTTTGTTGAGAAAAGTTGAGGACAACAGCCTTTCGATAACCTCATCTTAATTTTATTTTGAAAGAATAATAGATTTTATGAAAAAAGTTTTAGTTACAGGTGGAACAGGTAATCTAGGTAGATGCGTAGTGAATGACTTATTGCAGAAAAATGTCGAAGTAAGCATTCTTACGACAAAATCAGATATTCAATGGAAAGATGTAGAAGTTTTTGAAGGAGATCTTGCAAAAAATATTTCATTAACCCAGGCAACGGCAAAAGCAGATATTATCATTCATTGTGCAAGCAACGCAAAGGATTTTCAACAAGCGGATATTCAAGGAACAGAGAATTTACTTCATTCATTAAACAGAAAAGGATTACAAAACTTTATTTACATTTCCATTGTCGGCATTGATAAAAGCAGCTACCCTTATTACCAGGCAAAACTTACTGTTGAAAAAATGATCATTAACAGCGGTATCCCTCATACTATCCTTAGAACAACTCAGTTTCATTCTTTTGTTTTAAACATGCTGTTATTTTTCATTAATGAACAAAGCAAGGATGTTATTACAATACCGGCGGGGATGAAATTTCAATCTGTTGATATAAGAGAAGTTGCACAACAATTAACAGCGAATCTTGAAAAAGCCAAAGGAATCTTACACGATTTTGGCGGCCCTCAAATTCTTTCTTTTGAAGAAATGACTCAGATTTATTTAAATATTATAAAAACAAAAGCTGATATAGAAACAACAGTGATAGAAAGTCCGCGTTATGAATTGTTTCGTTCAGGCATCAATCTTTGTCCAGATAATGCTTTCGGTAAAATAACCTGGGGAAGTTTTATAGAAGAGCCGTTGAAACATTCTTAATAAAACCATTCCATCAAAAACACCTTTCTCAATTTTTATGAGAAGGCGTTTTTGACGAGAATAAATAAATTACACACCTGCAATTCTTTCTTTATAAGTTGCGAGTGCTTCTTCCAAACGTTGTTTGGCAGTTGTATCACCCGGCACATTGTGCGATGGATGAATATGTAGTTTAAAACCTCTGTCAACCAAAATTTCTGCAACAGTAATAACGGTCATCCAAACACAGGTAACAAAGGCTATGGTAGATACAGGGCCTAATTTATCCTGGTGATTTTTTATAGGAACAGATGCATCTTCAATTGGTGCACAAGTATCCACAACAATATCTGCAATATCAAAAATTGTTTTACCGCTTGAATGCCTTGTTTGCTTTCCTTTCGCAGCTTCAGCAGAACCATAAGCAATTACCTTCATGCCTTTCTTTTTTGCTTCCAGCGCTACATCTATGTTTACATTATTAATGCCCGAATGAGAGAAAACCCACATTGTATCTCTTGGATCAAAATTGTATCCTTTCATTATCTCCACGCCGTAGCCTTCTACTCTTTCCAAAAACACAAATTGATGTACGCCCATTTCGCCGGTGATGCGTGTAAAAAAAGTAAGTGGTAATTCTACCATCGGGTGAAAACCAACAAAGCCGCCAATACGTGGATACATTTCTTCAACAGGAATAGTTGCATGACCACAACCGAAAGTATGCACCCATCTTCCCGCTTCAATACTATCAGCCATTACTTCTGCAGCTTCGCGAATATTATCTAATTGTGTGTCTTCAATTTTCGACATTACATTCCTGGCATTGTTAAGCCATTGTTTTGCTAACATAAATTCTATTTTGATTTTAATTTTTGAATGATAAAATAAAAAAGCAAGATCATAAAACCAATTTCAATATAAGCCACAGTGGTGAGATGATGCACACCAAATTCATCCACTATTATTCCCATCAAATAATTGATGAGCATATTTCCAATCAATGCCACTGTAAAAACAAAACTAAAAGCAGTGCCTGAAAGCTGAGCGTAATGCTTGCCTGTTATACCGAGCATCAGCGGAAAACCACCTGCTAATCCTGCACCTGAAAATATAAGTCCGGCAATAATTATTGTTTTTGTTTCGCCAATCTGCATCAAAGCAATTCCTAATACCAACATCAGCAAACAAGCCCACATAATTTTTAGTTCAGAAATATTGCGCAGCAAACTTCCCGTAAGCAATCGCATAGCAATCATTCCAACAATATGAAGTGATAATGCATACAAAGCATTGCTTTCATTCATAACATCTTTTGTTGTAAGATAAGTTGTCGTCCAGTTATTAATGATAGCTTCAAAACTGCTTTGAAAGAAAAGAAAAAATGCAATGAGCAATAACAACCACTGAAAAAGAATTTTCCAGTTCGTCGCCATCGCATTTTCTTTTTGCTTGGCTGGGGGAAATGTGACAAAAAAATAAACCAAAGCAACAGCAAGTGTAATCCATCCAACAATTGCCACAATACTGAAAGAAGATACGCTTTTAAGCATGCCTAAAACCAATGGCATGCCCAGAGCGCCCAAGCCAAAAAATACGCCGAGTAAACTTAAGTTAGCGCCTTTATGTTCCGGACTTATATCTGCAACAACTGCATTTGTTGCGCCGTTAATTATACCACCACCAACACCAAAAACGTAAA
Source organism: Bacteroidota bacterium (assembly GCA_023440945.1). GTDB lineage: Bacteria > Bacteroidota > Bacteroidia > Chitinophagales > Chitinophagaceae > JAEZRL01. The sequence goes on along the minus strand of JAEZRL010000484.1, from coordinate 3,451 downwards.
TACAAATTTTTAAAAGAGCATGCGAATTACTGTAAGCAATTCCTTCAAAACCTGCAAACATTCCGATACATGCAAGTATGAGCAAATATTTATAGCCATAGCGATCGCATACAGGACCAAATATCAATGAGCCGGTAAGGATTCCAAATGGAAGAATAGAAAAAAGAGTGCCTGCATCTGTACCACTCAATTGAAACTTCGAACGAAGATCCGTTGCAACTGAACCCAATGTTATAAGTGTAATACCGAAAAGAAACATACCAGCACAAGCTGCGATAAAAACAAGAATATTTTTGCTCATAAGCAGCTTGCGTTTTTCAAGTTTTGCTTTGCAATACAGGCAGCACCATACAAACCCGCATTGGAGCCTAAGGCTGATGCTTCAATTGTTACCTGCTGCATGCTCACTGGCTGCGCCCACTTAGTTGCTTCTCTTTTTATCTCAGGAATGAATTTTATAGCAGGACCAAATACACCACCTCCAAAAATTATTTTTTGTGGATTAAATAAGCTTACCAGGTTGGCAATTGCCATTCCCCACACGTCTATGCAATGCTGAATCACTTCTTCTGCAATCACATCTTTCTTTTCATAAGCTTCAAACACATCAAGAGCTGTAAGTGGATTAAACGATTTTGCTTTCAATATTCCATTATATTCTTTCTTTTCTTTAATAATTCTCTTCGCCATCTTAGCAATGCCTTCGCCTGAAGCACTGCTTTCAAAGCATCCGCAATCTTTGTAGTGATGTTGAAACGGACGTTCCAACGCCATCCATCCAATTGCGCCAGCAATATTTTTTGCACCGCGTAAAATTTTTCCATCGGTTAAAATGCCTGCGCCAATACCTGTGCCTACTGCTAAAAAAATAGCATCACTGCAATTTCGTGCAGCCCCTTTCCACCATTCACCCAAAATATAACAAGCACGATCACTGTCAATAATAACAGGAATATTATCTGCAACAGCCTCTATTTCTTCAAGCAAAGGATAATCTTCCCAGCCTTCAATGTTTGGCGCCCAAACCGTTCCTTTATTTTTGTGATAAATACCAGGGACTGAAATTCCTATCGCTTTAATTTTCTCACGTTTATCTTTTTGTTTATCAAGATTTGCTGAAACACTCTCAGCGATCAATCGTCCTACTTCCTTTCCTTTTCTTTTATCAAGATGTATTTTCTCTTCAAACAGCAAATTGCCTTCCTGCGAAAAAACGGCAAGCGCTAATTTGGTTCCACCAAGGTCAATGGCTAATAATGGCATGGCATGTTCCGAAAAAAATTGAATCGTTAAAACAGTTATGATTTCAGTTGCGCTTTAAAGATAAATTGCTTTTTTGGAGAGAAAAACTTTTGTTCACTTGTAATAAGAAGAGGAATTGTAACGTATCATTCAAATCCGTTTCCTTGTTTTTAGTAACATTGCAGTTTGAACAGTGGCTATGATACAGAAGATATTCAGCATATACAACAATACAGGCAAGGCCTGCCGCTTTTATACAGAGGTGGGCGAAGATCATATTGCATGTTGGTGTGTAGATGAAAACAATGCTTTAAGAACTTTTGAGTTTTTCAATTTTCCTTATACGGAAGATGGTTTTGCAGAAATTTTCAGGCAGGTAAAATTGAATTCGGCTTTGCTTGGTGGCGAATACGAAAGCTCTTATGTGATCTGGGAAAATGAACATTGCATTTGCATTCCGAATAACTTTTTTTCTTCTTCAGCTTCTGAAAAATATCTCACAAATGTTCTTGGAAATACGCTTCACTCCACGAATATGCATTATGCACTTGATGAAGCTGTTTTAGCTTATAAAGTGCAGAACGATCATTTCAAAGTAGTGAATGAGAATCTTCCCGGTGCAAAGCAATTGCATAAATATTGTGCATTGGTGAGGTCAGTAAAAAATACTGCAGAAGCAAATAATAATTTCATCAAAACTATTTTTTATCAGAATCATTTTGTTTTGATGGCCGTTGAAAATGAACAGTTGAAACTTATTCGCAGGGTCAATTATAAAACTTCTGACGATGTAATATATCATGTTCTTAATACAACTGCACAACTTAACATGAATATTGAAGAAACGGATGTGATAGTTAGCGGCTTAATTGATCTTCAATCTGTATTATACCGGGAGCTGTTCAAATACATTCACCATTTGAAGGTTGACAGTATTGCGGATGCATCATTAGATGACACGGAATATCCCCCACATTATCTCATTCCATTTTATAAATATGCTGTATGAGGATTATTTCAGGTAAATGGGGAGGAAGAAGAATTAATCCGCCGGCAAAAATGCCACATACAAGACCAACAACTGATATTGCAAAAGAAGGCTTGTTCAATATTTTGCAGAACCGCATGAACTTCGAAGGCATAAAAACACTTGATCTTTTCGGTGGTACAGGAAGCATAAGTTACGAACTTGCTTCAAGAGGTGCAGCTGATCTTACCATTGTTGAAAAAGATGCACAAATGCATGCGTTCATCACAAAAAATATTATAATACTCGGCATTGAAAATTGCAAAGTGTTGAAGATGGAAGTATTTAATTTTTTGAATACATGTAACGAGCAATTTGATTTTATTTTTGCAGGACCACCTTATGCTTTGAATACGATTGATGAAATTCCAAAAATAATTGTTGAAAAGAAACTGATAGCACCTGAAGGTTTTTTTGTTTTAGAGCACACTCCCCGAAATGATTATGAAAAATATGAAGGGTTTAGTTTTCAACGCAATTATGGAACAACCATATTCTCCTTTTTTCAATCATAGTAATGTGGTAGTTTTTGGTGAGAAGTAAAACGTCAGAAGTGAGATTTTTACCTTCACCCCTTTCACACTTAACTCAAAGAGTAATCAATTGATAATGCTCCATGTTCGCGAAAGTTGAAAGATGTTTCTCATGTTTATCGTCTGCCGTTTCACGATTAGAATTATTTAAACCAATTCCTTATTCATTCTGCTATTACTTTCGCATCTAAAATCATGATATGCTTCCTGTTTTTATAACCGGCATCGGCACAGGTATTGGTAAAACAATTGTCGCAGCTATTGTTACCGAAGCCTTAAAGGCCGATTACTGGAAACCCGTACAATCCGGTATGGATGAAGGCACTGACAGTTTACAAATACAGCAACTTATTTCAAATCCTGTTTCGGTAATTCATAAAGAAGCTTATGCCTTACAACTCCCTGCCTCTCCGCATATTGCAGCAAGGGAAGAAAATATAAAAATTGATTTAAACCTTATCGCTCAAAAACTGCATGAGATCAAAGAAAAATATGATAAAAAAATATTAGTGATAGAAGGTGCAGGCGGCATCATGGTTCCTCTGAATGAGAATGAATTTATACTTGATCTTATTGAAATGATGCAATGTAAAGTAATATTGGTAAGCCGTAATTATCTCGGCAGCATCAATCATTCTTTGCTCACTGC
>JAEZRL010000445.1 GCA_023440945.1 Bacteroidota bacterium | reverse complement strand
ACGTATTGCAAAGCTTCGCAATCTTTCTTTTAACATGAATACACAGGATGCAAATCATGAGTTTGATTCTGTTCCGGCTTATGTCAGAAGAAACATGGAATTATTTGGTAACACACTTACTTCAGTGGAAAATTTTTACAGCAAATACACGGTAAATAAAGATGAGAAAAATGAAACAAATATTTCTTCTCTCAATACTTTTTTAGACGGAAAAAAGCCTGATTGATTTTTCTGTATTAATAGTGGTTTTAGTTGTTGATCCTCGGTTATTGCGCCGGGGATTTTGTTTTAAAAAAGAATATTTTTTAATAGAAAGACTTATTTCTTCAACATCTTCTTATATAAAAAATCTAAGGCGTCTGCATCAGGAATAGATGCAACCTTTGATTGCACATCAAACATCATTATTTCTTTTGAGGATGTGTTATACCGCGGCCAGACAGGCAATTCTTCACCATTTGGATCTCCTTTCTTTACAAAGTTTGCAAAGTAGGTAGACATTAGTTTCGCTAAATCTTCATCAGCTTTTTGCCACGGACGATCAACAAACCTTAAATTATTATAAGCATAAGGAACTTCGCCTGTGTGAAATGCCCCATATTTTACATACTCACCTGTTGCCGGAACTTTTCGCATAAAGCGGTACACATAAACTTTCAAACCTTGTTCACTTTGCCTATTTGCCCAGGTATAATTCTGGGTGCCAAATATCATATCTCTCGAGACATTCAATTGGGACTTTGCAGCTTCTGCATCATTGTTTGCAGGATAATATTTCAAAAATGTTGGCGCCTCAGCACCATAATTTCTCTCTGCATCCTTGCGAAAATCTTCCGCATTTTTTATAGGACCAAATAACAAACCTTCATCTTCATTCCATCCTGTAAGCAAAGCAACTTTATTTTCTTTTCCTTCAGCAAAAATGTTCACAATAGGTTCAGGTAAAACATATCCATCTATTATCGGTCCTCTCATTCCTTGCGATTTTTTCAATAATTCTTCCGCAGGTAATTTTCTAAGCTCTTCAATGGAAGTTACATTTATTGACTTTGTAAATTTTTCCCCGGCTTCTTCTGCCTGTTGTAAAGACGCATTATTATTGGTGAAATTTGCACCACTTTCTGCAATCGCTTTATTGAATAATCCTTTAGCCAAGGGCGAAGCAACCAAACAATTTACACTCATAGAACCGGCAGATTGACCTGCTATGGTTACATTTAGTGGATCGCCACCAAACGCTGCAATATTTTTCTGGATCCACTGAAGTGCGGCTATCTGATCCATCAAACCATAATTACCCGAGGAATGATGTGGTGATTCTTCTGTTAAGTCCGGATGTGCAAGAAAACCAAAAACGCCAACACGGTAATTGATGCTAACAAACACAATTCCTTTTTTTGCCATAGCCTCGCCATCATAAATAGGTACAGCACTTCCGCCACTTGAAAATCCGCCGCCGTAGATCCATACAAGCACCGGTTTTTTTTCTGTTGATGAAGATGCGCCTGTCCAAATATTCAGGTACAAGCAATCTTCGCTTATCGGTTCTTTCGGAATCAAAAATTCTGCAGACCACATGCTAAACGGTGCAGGTGAAGGTTGCATCGGGCTTGCAGAAAATGCATCACAAACTTTTATGTCTGTCCATGGTTTTACCGGTTGCGGCGCCTTCCACCTCAATTCGCCAACAGGCGGCGCAGCAAAGGGAATACCTTTGAAAATATGAATATTACCATCTTTGTTTATCGTTCCTGAAACCTTTCCTGCATTTGTTTGTACAACAAAATTTTTGGTTTGTGTGTCTCCTGCAGTAGTAATAAAAATCAATAAGCAAACAGCAAGCAACCTGTTTAGCATTTTCATATCGTTAGTTTGTTTTTGTTTTTGAGCTTCAACAATTTACTCAACATCGTTGTGTCACTCATGTACGCCTTGTTATTTATTCAGCAATGATTAATCATCTTTATAACTAATACTGAATGTACAATTCATCATCTAAATCTAACAATAATCATCATCAATAATTTTTGGCATTAGAATTTGCACGCCTGTAAGCTCAGGAGGAGTTGATAAAAATTTTGTCTCGCAGCATGTTCTACTAAATAAATACTAACACGAAAATTAAGTGCATAAAAAAAGGACATCATTCGTCTTCCTTCTCTTGTAATTATTTGATATAAAATTATTCTTTTACCCGCTCTACATACTCACCTGATTTGGTGTTAACGCGTATCATTTCTCCTTCATTTACAAATAATGGAACTTGTATAGGAGCACCGGTTTCTAAAGTTGCAGGTTTTAATGCACGTGTAGCTGTATCACCACGTAAACCAGGTTCACAATAAGTAACCTGCAAAACAATTTTTTCAGGAAGTTCCGCCCCGATAGCTTGCTCTGTTTCTGTGTTTATAAAAACAAAAACTTCAGCACCTTCTTTCAAAAATTGAGGCGCATCAATCATTTCTTCACCTAAAGCTATTTGTTCAAATGTTTCATTATCCATGAAGTTATAACCTGCTTCATCTTTGTATAAAAATTGGTAGGTTTTCTTTTCAACCCTAACCGGGTGAATGTTTTCGCCACTGTTCCAGGTTTTTTCTATAGTGCGGCTGTTGTCAACGCCCTTTAATTTAGCCCAAACTTTTGCAGCAGCTCTTGCTGTTTTGTTTTCGCCAAATTCCACCACTGAATATAAGCTGCCATCTAATTTCAGAATCATACCGCGACTAATGTCTGCTGTTGTTGCCATGAGATACAATATTTAAAATAATAGGCGGCAAAAGTAGCGATTGCATTTAAAAATCGAGTTTTATACTTTTTATTTCTTTTAAACTTTTTGCCTTTAATAAAGATATTTTTATTGAAAATCAGGGAGTTGAAAAGGGATGAAAAAAATTGCACTTTACATAAATATTTATATATCTTCGTTTGTCCAATTACAGTTCTTCCATTTCCTGGAACGTTTCAAGCGTAAATGTTTTTGGTTTTTGGTTTACTGTTTTCTTGGTATTTTTAAATTTTTATTCTTTCACAAAATGAACATTTACGTTGGAAACCTTAACTGGGGTATGACCAGTGATGATCTGTACAACCTTTTTGCAAGCTATGGTGAAGTAGCTTCTGCCAAAATTGTTACCGACAAATTTAACAACAATCGCAGCAAAGGATTCGGCTTTGTAGAAATGAGCGACGATGACGCTGCCCGCACCGCTATCAGCAATTTGAATGAGAGCGAAGTGATGGGTCGCAAGATCGTTGTAAACGAATCTGCTCCACGCCAGGAAGGCGAAGGTGGCGGAGGCGGCTACAAAAAGAAAAACTTTGGCGGCGGCGGTGGTTACAACCGTGGCGGTAACAGCGGCGGCGGCGGTGGATACAATCGTGG